>NZ_ARPN01000182.1:0-2874 GCF_054966645.1 Pseudoalteromonas sp. SANK 73390 | reverse complement strand
GTAGGCCTATAATTACCTGCAAGTAAAATACCACTCACTGTAAAACAAACCATGAAAACAAGTTAATTTTCAGAGGCGTTAATCGCTCTTTTTATAGCTTGTCGCCAATCATAAAATGCTTGCTCAAAAGTAGGAAACGCATTTTGTAATACCTGATAAGTGTCGTCGCTATTGAGCACATCACAGGGGTTAGCCCCCTCTTTTTTTAATAGCTTTTTTAATGTGTTAACACCTTGAGGCTGAGCCATCATAAAGCTCAGCCACGACCAACCACTGTAATACAAGAGGTTTGTATCTATGCTCTCCCACTGAGACTCAGAAGCTAATAATGCATAGATATCATATGGTTCAGTAAGTAAGCTTTTTCCTTCAGTCTCATAGTCTAACTGTCCATTTTTAAACTCTACTGCTGAAAATAACTGTGCCATGCCTTCGTTAAGCCATCTAGGTGTTAAACCCACTAAACGTAAATTCATAGCATGTATTGCTTCATGTACCGCCGTTTTTACAACTTGCGGATCACTCTTATACTCAACAAATGCGGAGTTACTGCCATGAAAAAACACACCTTGGCTAGTTCGTGGGTCAAAGCCATATCGCGACGTGTAATCTTCATAATCAGCCCGGCTAGATAAAATAACTAAATTCACATTCACTACCTTATTATTACTACTAGCAATCAACTGTGCGTAAATACCATGCACCGTATGCAAACGTGTAATTAAAGCATCGAACACGGATGTTTTTAAGCTCGTATAATAAATAGATAGCATGATTGTTGGCGCACCCTGAGCACTAAATTTATGTTGTATATTTTTAAATTCTGGTCCTAACATCCCTAGCTTTTGTTTAGAACGCGCTTGCTGACGGTTAATAAAACCATCCATATTGCAATAGCGCTCCACCCGTTGAATCGGTAACTGTACTTGAGATTGCAGGTTTTCACTCACCTTTAATTTATCAGCAGCTTCGCTGCCATCTAGCAGCGCTACTTTATTGACACTATCTTGGGCGATATCATAAAACTCGAGCTCACCATTTGCCAAATCCCATGCAAATAACATAGCTAATACTGCAATACAATAACCTAATGTTCGAGAATTTTTTAAAGTCAATCGTTCAAATCCATTACCAACTTAATTTAACTAACTTAGCACCACCAACGGACAAAACAAACTATTTGCTACCACCTTTAAACGCTCAAATAACACACTTAACATCACCCCCTTCAACTGTGTACCACAATAAGAATTGTTATATAGTGGCAGAATTACTGCAGATAATTATTCAGACAAATCACGTCATAAAACGCAATTTGAATCATGCTTATGCGTTTATATTTCGTTACGCTGTTTGTCTGTAATATCAATCAAGGACATAAATGCAAGACTTAACAAAAGGCCCAATACAAAAACATTTTATCAGTATGGCGCTGCCCATCGCCATGGGCATGTTAATACAAACACTCTATTTTATTATTGACTTATACTTTGTAGGCCATATTGGCAAAACTGCATTGGCTGGTGTTAGTACCGCAGGTAATTTATTCTTTTTTGTGATGGCACTAACACAAGTGTTTAATGTGGGCTGTGCCACTTTGATTGCCCATGCCATTGGTCGCAAAAACAAACAGCATGCCAACAAAATATATAGTCATGCAATGTTTTATAGTGTGCTCGCCACTTTGTTAAGCTTGGTTGTTGGTTATGGTTTTTCAGACAATTACTTTTTAGCGACAGCCGCAGATAACGCTACTTATCAAGCGTGTATTGATTACTTTTACTGGTTTTTACCTTCCATCGCTTTGCAGTTTGTATTAACAGCCATCATGGCTTCAATGCGAGGTGCGGGATTAGTAAAACCATTTATGATGATGCAAATGTTCGCTCTGATCATAAATGCAATACTATCGCCTATTTTGATTACTGGGGTTGGTGTATTCACTCCCATGGGTGTGAGCGGTGCCGGGTTGGCCAGTTCCATTGCCGCCATTATTGCTCTGTTGCTTAGCATGTTGTATTTAAAAAATAATAAAAAGACATTGCAATTACGCGTTGCTGACATGCGCTCAGATTGGCCTACCCTTAAAAACTTGCTCAAAGTTGGTGTACCCGCTGGCAGCGAATTTATGCTTACCTTCTTGTATATGGCTGTGATTTATTGGGTATTAGCTGACTTTGGCGCACATGAGCAAGCTGGGTTTGGTTTAGGCAGCCGCATTATGCAATCATTGTTTCTACCCGTACTGGCTATCGCTTTTGCAGCGCCCGCTATTGCAGGCCAAAACTATGCAGCAGGTAAATTAAAACGTGTGTATGTCACCTATAAATTTACCATGCTAATAACCATCACATTAATGTTATTGATCTCTATTCCTTGTATTGTAGTACCACATATTTTTTTCACAGCTTTTAGTGATGACCCACAAGTGATAAGAGCTGCAACAACTTTTTAAGTTTTATTGGCTTTAATTTTGTGCCCGCTGGAATTGTATTTTCTGCCTCTGCCATGTTTCAAGCATTTGGCAATACTTGGCCGTCTTTACTTGGTACAAGTATCCGAATCGGTAGTTTTTGTTGTTTACTGTTTTTTTATCTCAGCCAACAAGCGCTGACGATATCAACGATGTGGACAATTTCAGTGGTAACGGTATGCATTCAAGCGATATTGGTTTTTATAATGCTACAGGTAACGTTAAAACGGCGAGTCTTTAGCAAAGCCTTAAAACGAAAGTCGGATGTTCAGCTAGTCACTAACACTACTGTGTCTTAAAACTAACGGGGTCTATTGATGTTGGTAATTAAACCCCCATAAATCATAAATGCTATTGGGTAAGAGATCCTGACCTTCGTCAGGAAGACAACAGACATATGA
>NZ_ARPN01000181.1:0-3492 GCF_054966645.1 Pseudoalteromonas sp. SANK 73390 | reverse complement strand
AGTTACTGCCGTCTTCCTAATTAGTCTCATAGTTAAGGCTTCTTCGTCGTTCTGAACTTATTTGAGAATTTCATCATATTAAACGTGTGGCATTTCATCAATCACAAGCTTAGCTTTCTTTATTGACAATTTGCGGCGTCAAAGTTATCTACATATTGTGTAATATGCTCAAAATAGCCATCATCCAAAATAGCCGTCGTACCATAGTGACCTGCATCTTCACCAATCGTGAAGCTATGATCATGGCCAATACCCGCTTCAATAAAAGCTTGGGCATCGGTTTTAGCATTACCATAAGCACGAACAATATTTAGCCCTTGTGCTCTAAAACGATTAATTTGATCAATTTTATACTCGGCAGTTTTGAACAAACTGGTTTCATTACTCAAAGAGGTTCTAAGTATCCCCTCGGGTAAGCCCATCCAATCAAGCCAGCTGCGTGTGCCCTTTGCATACCAATACACCCGAGCGGTTAAATAAAGTGGCTGATAGCCTAAATCTATATAGCGGCGAACTAAGCTATGTGCGCCATCACGCGCATCAGCTCTATCAATGCCTGCATAATCACCAATTGCCTCTTCATCAGAAAGTGTTAATGTACCATCGATATCAAATAAAACTGCGGGTGTATTGGGGTCAATAACAGTTACAAAACCTTCTGTGCCACTGCCATCTGCAGGTACCCCTGCATATACTCTATATTGCCCCGCGGGTAATTCTGGAATAGTCACAAATGCTTTACCATCGCTATTCGTTACTTGCTCTGATAAAAACTGCCATTGGCTATCTTGTTGACCACGAATATAAAAACGCACTGTTTCATACTCTAAGTCTTTGTGTGCAATTGCACCGTAATCAAACTTGGCAGTAAGCGTGGTGCTACTACCCTGAGCAACCACTACATCATGGATCATATGAAAACTAGGCAGCCATGTTATAAAGCGGTTAAGCCCATTTCTGTAACCATTATTAGGTAAACTCGGTTTTGTGTAATTAATTTCCATCCATGTTGAGTCTGCACACTGGGGTAATGCTTTGGCGCAACAAGAAGTTATTGCCACTAGCATGGCGAATGATTTTACTAAGCACGAGGTTTTCATTTTTAATCTCTATGAATTTATTGGAGTAAATACACTATAGAGTTAAAGTTAAACTTTTATTAACAAAAATAAAAAACCAGCAATTCATACTAGTGTTATATACTGAATAACAAAAATGGTTGATAGCGTTTATACAATAAAAGTTATTGAATGCATCATTGTGAAAAAGTTTCATTTTTTAGTGAGATAAGCATACCTTTCGCGCTGATAAAAGTTTGGATTTTACGTCATAGATCACCCTAAAAGGTCAAGATCTCAGTTAAAGCACCATACCCCATTAAAAATCACATAAAATTTACAAGTCTACGCTTTATCAATACAATACTTCAAGGGTCATAAAACGAGCAAGCAAATGGACTTTAAAACAAAAATAAACGGTATCAGGCATTTTGGGCAAAAAGCCAATGCTAACATTAAAATGAGTTTAGAAAGCGACAGAGGTCGTATAATCAATAATGCAGCACTGAGGAGATTACAACAAAAAACCCAAGTATTTCCGCTAGAGCGCAATGCAGCCGTACGTTCAAGACTAACCCACTCCCTCGAAGTACAACAAAATGGCCGTTATATCGCGCAAACTATCGTAAAAGAACTAAAAAAGAGCAATGTAGCACCAACGCTTTATGAGACGCTCTCTTTAGAACTTGAAACACTTGTTGAAATGGCTTGCTTAATGCACGACATCGGTAACCCTGCTTTTGGCCACTTTGGTGAAGCGGCTATTAATGACTGGTTTAGCCGCTATTTAAAACAACATCCTATTTATGGTGGCAACATGCTTGTGCCGGACAACCAATCACAACATAACCTCGACACTATCGACAACCAGTTACTCCATGACCTATGCCACTTTGAAGGTAATGCGCAAGCTATTCGCATCATACATACACTGCTAAGCTTAAATTTAACCTATTGCCAAACAGCCAGTATTTTAAAATATACCCGTTGTGGCACAATGCCTCGCCCACCCTCTACACATTCAAAAAGCTACTTGCAAAAAAAAGTAGGGTACTACTTTAGTGAGCAATCATTTGTTCATAAAATGTGTGATGCATTACAGATAGAATTAGGAAACCGCCACCCAGCGTCTTACATTATGGAAGCAGCAGATGATATATCTTACTGTTTAGCTGATATTGAGGATGCAGTCGAAAAAGGCTTTATTTCAGTGAGCAAAATTATCGAAACATTTAACACTGAATATCAATATGCACTTAATCAATTACCAGAAAACAAGCAAAAAAACTCAGACTTTGTCAAAAAAAAATGTGATAAAGCGCTGCTTCAAGCGCAAAAGAATACTGCAAATTTTGATAATGAGTTTTTTATCTGGCTACGCGTGGGGCTTATTCACCCTCTAGTTGAACATGCCACGCAACGTTTTATTGATAACCTAGATGCGGTCTACGAAGGCAGCTTTAACGAAGCACTTTTAGAAGACAATAGCTATTTGTTCGCTATCACCCAAGCACTTAAAAACGTAGCATTTAAATATGTGTTCAATCACAAGGAAGTTGAGCAATTAGAGTTACAAGGTTATAAAATTACTTCAGGTATTTTAAGTGAATATCAACGCTTACTAGACTTAACAGCCGAACAATTTGCACAAATTGTTAATAAGCAACAAGGCTTCCCGATAGAAACTCGATTACTCAACCGTATTTCAGATAAGTTTGTTGCTGTTTACCAACACACCGTTGATAACCTAACCACACAGCAAAAACAAAATCCAACATACGAGTTTTACTACCGCTGTCGTTTACTGCAAGACTTTGTCAGCGGCATGACCGACCAATTTGCTTATGACACATACAGAACTTTAACTGTCGTCGATTAAATGATACAAAAAAGGATGTTACATTGACCATAATTGAAGCTATCACATTAATTGCACTACTAATAGGAATACCACTCACTATTGCTCGACTACTTGTTGCACACGATAAAATTAAAACAGTCAAAAGCGCCAAGGGCAAAGAATTACATCGTAATTATATACAGTTGAAGAAACTAACAACGCAAGGTATTGATGCGAATTACTCTGAAGCATTGGTTATTCTTAGCAGCATTACCCGAATACATTTAACAATAGAAGAAATTCGCTGGTTTATTAATGAACCTAACGCATTTTTAAAATTAGCCGAATATGGCAAGATATCAGGCCGCTATTGTAAATTAGATCTTATTCGTGGTGAGTTTGCTCTTACCGAGCGAGTATCCACGAGCACAAAACGCTTTATTGAGCGTGCTAAAATAGTTTGTTTATTAGGTGGATTACTTACATTCATATCGCTGTTCTGTTTTCTAATGTCGTTTTATTCTCGGTCTTACGTAGTGACTTATTTAGCCTTTGGTTTTTGGCTTATTTATAGCGTCTTATTAATATGGATGA
>NZ_ARPN01000180.1:0-5186 GCF_054966645.1 Pseudoalteromonas sp. SANK 73390 | reverse complement strand
TAATAGCGGCTTTTTCATTATATATTTAATCTGAACTTGGCTCTTCTGCGGCGCTTGATGCTTTTTCTTCTATAGGGGGCAAAGGCCAGCCACCAAGCGTTTGCCATCTATTAACGATGTAACAAAATAACTCAGCGGTACGCTCTGTATCATACAGTGCAGAGTGCGCTTGGCTATTATCAAACTCAATTCCCGCTGCTCGACACGCTTTGGCTAATACCGTTTGACCTAACGCTAAGCCTGCTAATGAGGTGGTATCAAAGCTCACAAATGGATGAAAAGGGGTGCGTTTAATATTATTACGTGTAATAGCTGCATTTAAAAACCCATGATCAAAAGCTGCGTTATGTGCAACAATAACTGAACGAGAACACCCTGCGGCTTTTTGTGCTTTTCTCACCATTTTACAAATATCTTTGATGGCATCGTCTTCTGCAATGGCACCGCGAAGTGGTGAAAATGGGTCAATTCCATTAAACTCAATAGCTGATTGCTCGATATTAGCACCTTCAAAAGGGGCAATGTGAAAGTGTAGGGTTTGATCTAAACTGAACACGCCTTCATCATCTATTTTTAAAGTAGTAACAGCGATTTCTAACAGGGCGTCAGTATCTTTATTAAAGCCTGCGGTTTCTACGTCGATAACTACAGGAAAGAAGCCACGAAAACGTTGTGAGTATAGAGTTTGCTCTTGATCTGCCATAATCTTATTGGTTGCTAAATTTGAACCGCCCATTATACAAGGTGCGTAAAAATATGCGAACCAGAGTTTGAGTAAATTAAGGGTCTTCAGGCATAGTTATTGCATTATTCAGTTGAGTAGTGAGGCCATGACAAATAATTGGCAAAGCGGAGTAGAGCGGTGAGCATAAGGTTTAATATTTTTGGAGTAGCTATATTATTTGCGTTGGTGGGGCAATCTCAAGCGGCAATGCGGCAATATAGCGCAGATGCTGATACCTCTCATTGGGCGGTAGATAAGAAAGAGCGACTCGAATGTAGCTTAAATCATGAAGTGCCTTACTATGGAGATGCAGTATTTAGTGTTGCAGCAAGCAAAAATAAAGACCTTACTTTTAACCTTGATATGGTCGTTCGGCCAGAAACCTATGCTTTTGCAGGTTTACAGGCAGTACCTCCAGTATGGCGTGCAGGTGTGCCAGCTCGTGATATTGGTCGCATGCAGTTACTAAAAAAGTTTGATGGTGAACTTGATAATCGCATGTCATGGGAAATGCTAAGTGAGTTAGAAAAAGGGTACTTTCCAACGTTTTACTATAAAGATTGGCAAAATAGCCAAGATAAAATAGCCGTCGCGTTGTCATCTGTTAATTTTCAACAAGCATATTGGGCGTTCTTGCAATGTAGAGACAACTTGTTACCTTACAGCTTTGAAGATATTTCTTTTACTGTGATGAACTATAAAAAGAACTCTAGCGAGTTAACAAAATCATCACGAAAACGCCTAGATATGATTGGGGAGTATCTTAATAATGACCCTAATATTGAAACGATTTATATTGCAGCTTACACCGACAGTCATGGCGGGCGCTGGACTAACATGGAGTTGTCTCGTAAACGTGCTAAAGCGATTAAAGACTATATGACGGGTAAAGGTGTTGAAGCAGATAGGATAGTTACTGAGGGCTTTGGAGAAAAGCGCCACGTTGCACCTAATGACAATGAAATTGGTCGCAATCGCAACCGCCGTGTGGTGATTCAAATTTCTCGGCCGTAAATATAATGAAAGTATGCTTTAAATTGAAGCGCCGCACTTGATGCGGCGTTTTTATAGACGACAGTTATATTTTATTGCGAATAAGGTCCCGCACAACAAAGCGATTTGGATGGATGGCTTGATGTACGCGTTCACTTAATGGTCGCGGTTCGTTGCATAAACTAGCGATCAGGTGCTCAGTTGCCAAGGGGGCCGTGCATAAACCGCGTGCACCAAACCCTGTTACCACATACAACCCTTGGTGTGGTTGTTGTGATGGAGTAAAACCATAATGCTTACCTTTGCGCAAGTTGTTAAAGGTGGTTATTAAATCATCTTGGTCAGGCACTTGTCCTAACATGGCGATATGGTCGGCAAAGCAGCACCGTACAGCAGCTTTGGCATCGGTGATCTCTTCTAAGTTGTTGGCAAAATCGCTATTGGCATAGAACTTATTTAATTGAGCTCGATTGGTTATATTGTCTTGCTCTGTAACAGCGCGGCTTTTGGTGTCTTTTTCAAATGTGGCCCCCATACAGTGAAGGCCTTGATGTGCCGGTGTAAAGTAACCCTTATGACAAAGTATGGTTTTAAGTTGAGAAGAAATATCTCCAGCACGGATATGAGAGACTTGGCCACGTACGCCTTGTAATGGAATAGACTGAGTTTGTTCAAAACGGTCGCTATGTTCTCCTGCACAGACAAATACATCGCTAAATGGGCCATAGGTATTATTTGATGTGTGTAGCATCCAACCATCGGGCGTTTTTTCTAGTCGTTCTATATCAGTATTAAAGTGAACTTGTCCTTGTCTTAAGTGCTCTGCGGCACTGAATATTGCTTGTGTAAGTTGTGCGGGGTCGACCCACCCGGCTTGTTCAATAAATAGCCCAGAATAGGGCAGTTCAACGCCGGCAACCGAGCTTGCTTGTTGTGCATCAAGTGGTCGAATTAGGGCGCTTGGCCATTGGCTTTTTTCTATTAGGTTTTGTTGTTGTGCGCTTTTGGCATCGTTAAAAGCTTGTAGTAACACACCGCACCAATCATGGTCGAATGCAAAGCCTTGCGCTGCAATTTGCTGATAAAAACGCGTTGCGTATAAAAAAGTATGTGCGTAAAACTCGCTGGGTGGGTTGATATCTGCTTGCAGGTTTGGATAAACAGCGCCTTGGCGATTATGAGAGGCGCCTTTTGCTAATGCGTTATCTTGGCAAAATAGTGTACTTTTAATGTTGCGTTTACTCAAATGATAAGAGATGCATGCACTGGCAATACCACCACCGATAATGGCAACATTGTCCATAGCTGAAGGTGTTGTTGTGTAATACGCCGGCGTACTAGCATAGTTATTGGCTTGCTTTAGTGTGCCTATGACCATTTCTCGCTTACGGCCATAGCCTTTAACTTTTTGGCAGTCAAACCCTGCTTGCTGTAGGCCTCGGCGAACAAAGCCAGCAGCAGTAAAAGTGGCAAATGAGGCCTCACTTCGGCTGAGGTTTGCCATGGCATCGAAGAGTGACTGTTGCCACATATCTGGATTTTTACTCGGAGCAAAACCGTCTAAGTACCATGCATCTACGATGCCTGATGCTTGGCAGCTGATGTTAGGAATGGAGTCATGTACATCACCAAACCATAAATCGAGTGTAATTTGTCCATTCTCAAACTCAAGTCGATGGCAACCGGCCAGTGCAATTGGGTATTGGTCACACAATTGTTGTGTATATTCAGCCAACGTCGGCCATGCATCCAAAGCAGTGACTAAGTCAGCGTGATTAATTGGATACTTTTCAAATGAAATAAAATGTAACCGAGGTAAACTATGCTTTGGTTTGAGCAGCACATATTGTTGCCATGTGTTGAGAAAGTTAAGGCCTGTACCAAACCCTGTTTCAGCGATAACAAACTGCTTTTGCTTATAATTGATAAGACGCGACGCGATTCGATTTTGGCCAAAAAACACGTAGTGAGATTCTGCCAATCCATCATCATTGGAGAAATAAACATCATCGAAGTCATCAGCAACGGGTGTCCCCATATCATTAAAGTGAATTAGTGCGTTTTTAATCATATACAACAACATCAGAGCAAAAATATTTGCTATATTTTACGTGTTTTATTTGCCTAAGTCCGTTGTAATTTTTGCAAAATTAATTCAGAGTACGTGTGTACGCTGGAAAGCTGACCACTTAGAGAGTCTTTTCAGCGTAGAATAGCCGCAATTTAGTAAAGATTAAGGGAATTTACCCATGAGAAGAGCCGTTATTACGGGGATCGGTGTTGTATCTAGCATCGGCAACAATAAGCAAGAAGTACTAGAGTCTTTAAAAGCTGGCAAAAGTGGTATTGTATTTAATCAAGAGTTTGCTGACTATAATTTGCGCAGTAACGTCTCTGGCAACCTTGATATTGATGTGAAACAGTTTGTTGATCGTAAGGCACATCGCTTTATGGGCGACGCGGCTGCATTTTCATATATCTCAATGGCTCAGGCAGTTGAAGATTCAGGTCTAGCACCGGAACAAGTATCTAACGAGCGTACAGGGCTTATCGTCGGGTCAGGTGGTGGTTCATCAAAATACCAAGTTGAAGCCGCTGATATTTTACGTGAAAAAGGTGTTAAGCGGGTTGGTCCTTATATGGTGCCTCGTACCATGGCAAGTACGACTTCCGCGTGTTTAGCAACGCCTTTTAAAATCAAAGGTGTAAACTATTCGATTAGTTCTGCGTGTGCCACTTCAGCACATTGTATTGGCAACGCTGTTGAGCAAATTCAGCTAGGTAAGCAAGATGTTATTTTTGCCGGAGGTGGTGAAGAGCTGCATTGGACTTTAGCCATGGAGTTTGATGCTATGGGGGCGTTATCAACTAAGTATAACGACATACCAGAGCAAGCGTCTCGTACTTATGATGCAAACCGTGATGGCTTTGTCATTTCTGGTGGTGGCGGTATTGTTGTGGTTGAAGAACTAGAGCATGCGTTAGCTCGTGGCGCACATATTTATGCTGAAATAGTCGGTTATGGTGCAACATCAGATGGCTATGATATGGTTGCACCGTCAGGGGAAGGTGCTGTACGTTGTATGAAACAAGCACTACAAGGTGTTGAGGGCCCCGTTGATTACTTAAATACACATGGTACATCAACCCCTGTAGGTGATGTTAAAGAGCTAGGTGCTATTCAAGAATTGTTTGGTAATAACTCACCAGCCATTAGTGCGACTAAGGCAATGACTGGCCACGCGCTAGGTGCGGCGGGTGTACATGAAGCCATTTTCTCATTACTTATGTTAGAAAATAGTTTTGTTGCGCCATCTATTAATATTGATGAACTTGATGAACAAGCGCAAGGCTTGGATATTGTTACCGAACGTCGTGATGTTGAGCTCAATACTGTGATGTCAAATAGCTTCGGTTTTGGTGGCACAAACGCAACGTTAGTGATGCAAAAGTATAAAGGCTAAACCTA
>NZ_ARPN01000179.1:0-30545 GCF_054966645.1 Pseudoalteromonas sp. SANK 73390 | reverse complement strand
TTTGCTGTGTCCAAACACTTCGATATCTTTCCAGCCTTCACAACCGGATAAAACCGGATAAAACCGCCGAAATGATAAGAAACAAGTAGATAGTGATAGTGTGGGCGTTATTAGATAAGAAAAGAGGCGGGTGTTAAAGCCTTTTTACAAAGTGCGATCCCGCCATGTATCCTCGTTAAGTTTTTTACTATATTGTCGCCGCCCCAGTCAGCATACTTCACAGTCATTTAAATAATCATAGAATCGCGTGTATTGTTTCATTAAAGTAGAAGCCATCTGAGGTAAATAAGCGTGACTTGTATTCTCCAAAGCGCCCTAATTGCTATTACGACATAATCATCACGCCAACAAAGACCTTGAAAAATTACAAAAGCGAATGAACAAAACCAAAGCACTGACAGCCCTTGCACATAAACTCGGTTTGAATACTTTACTATATGCTTAAAAAAGAGACTGCATTCGATGCTTAAAGAGTTAGTCACGGTACTGTGTGGACTGAACACAAAGCTGAGTATCAATCAATTGGGTAAATGAATGACCCCAGTCTCTTATATTTATTAGACGCTCAAACGTGCATTAATACAATAAAAAAGTCACGCACAAGCGTCTGGCTTTGCGAATAAATAAGGCACCTATTTTTTAAAATTCCAAGATAAACAGGCTGTCGATATTGGGTTCTAGTTGGCACAGTTCATTAAGACAAATCATAATGGGATTAAACCATTGACCTTGGCAATAGTTTTGAACAATCCTGAATTTCTATCAACGAGTGCCTTGTAATCAAAGAACCCATATATGATATTACTTCATCACATCAGACATGATTAATGTGTGATCTAAGTATTAGCCTGAATTACTATACTCAACAATCGGTAAGTTCTTTGATAACTCTTATAAAACAATACACGATTATAGGTTTCTGTCTAAAAGTCAAACTTAGTTTGCTGCCATTTTATCATGCTCAGCCGTCAACATAGCTTGCTCCATTGCATGTATCAGCTCATCAATATGCGGCTGAATTTCATCCTCTCGACTGTGCTCTTTAAGTAATCCATCTAAGCGCGTTGCTATGTTTTGTATTTCATTACATTCAAACATTCCCGCAGTCCCTTTAATAGCGTGAATTGACTTACCTAAGCCTTCCATATCATGGTATTTCATTTGATTTTGGATTTGCACTTTTTGCTCATATAAACCAGATATATATTGACTCTTGAGTTGTTCAAATTCATCATTAGGAATATCAATGTCATCCTCTACTAAAATATGTAGGTAATGGCTAATCTTTTTACTAAATTCATTTCTATCAATTGGCTTTGCTAAATGATCGGTAAAGCCAAGCTTTAAGTATCTATCAACTTCATGTTGCATAGTATTTGCGGTCAAAGCTAAAATAGGAGCTGTACACCCCGTTGCTTGAATAAAGCTAAGCGCTTGCTCTCCATCCATAACAGGCATCTGTATATCCATTAGAATTAAATCAAATTCATCTTCAAGCACCGCTTGAACAGCTAACTGTCCATTTTCAACAGCAGTAACATTGAGCCCCATTCTCTCCAAAATACGCTGAATTAATTTACTGTTATCACTATGGTCTTCAGCAAGTAATACGTCACCTTTAAGCTGCTCACTCGTATTCTGGGCAATAGTATCATCTGTACTTTTGCTCACTGATACATCATCAAAACTGTTAATCCAACTCGTTTTATCCGTTGTAAACAGCCCTAAAGTTAAAGTAAATATAGTGCCTGAACCAACCTCACTTGCGACAGCTATGTCACCATTTAGTTTGTTTGCCAAATTTTTTGATATATTTAACCCAAGACCAGTTCCTCCATATTTACGTGATGTGGAAGAATCGGCCTGATAAAATGCATTAAATAACTCTTTTTGTTCCGTTGATGTCATGCCTATACCTGTATCAGTTACAGAGATTTTTTAGCACATCTTCTGAACAAGATACATCAATAGATATTTTACCAACTGAAGTAAATTTCAACGCATTCGAAGTCAAGTTTAAGAGAATTTGTCTCAATCGAGTTGGATCAATAATAATGTAATTAGGCAATGGGAAATGATAATTTAGGTCAAATTCAAGCCCCTTATCTCTAATTTGTTTCCCTAGTAAAGATTCAACATGTGCAATAGATTTAAACAAATCGGATTCCATCAATTCAATTTCAAGTCTATTTGCTTCTATTTTCGACATGTCTAAAATATCATTTATCAGACCTAAAACATGTCTTGAGTTTTGTAAAATAACACTGATTGCATGGTTTCTTTCTTGAGGTTTAATATCACCTAAAATTATGCCATCTGCATAACCAATAATAGAAGTCATTGGGGTTCTTATCTCATGACTCATATTCGCTAAAAATCGACTTTTTGATTCACTTGCATCCCTTAATTGTGATGCTAATTGTTCAAGCTCATAAGTACGTTTTAACACTTTTGTTTCAAGGTTTTTATTAAGCTCAATATTTTCTTCACTGGTTAAGCGAAATTTATCAGCCACAGCGAATGCCAATAGCATTGCATCTAATGCAGTACCAACAAGACCAAGTAGATAGAGGTTTAAAGTAGATGGAGGTAAGATACCTAAATTAGTTAAATTGCCAATCATGTTGGGTACCATCATTGCGATATAAGCCAACACAAAATATCTTGCAGGTTTAAAACCTTCTAGCATTCTCAAAAAGCCAACATACATACCTAAACACAATGCACTACCAGTCATAACCGTAGCCCAAAGAAAGCCGAATCCAGGAAATAAAATGCAAAATGGTAAACCCAAAGCAGAAATAATACCAAGCCAAATAGAAGTAACTGAAAGGCCTGGATGCTCTTCTTTGAGTTTGAGTAAACTGTTATAAAAAAGAATGTTAGTTATTGGTGCTAAAGAAAACCCCAGCCAATGAAGGTGCGCAGAATAAAACCCAAATAATTGATCCGATATGTGAAAAAAATGACTCCAGCTAAATACCCATACTGCAGCAAATAGTGCAAAGTATAAATGTGTAGCATCTTTTGAACCAATATAAATCAATAAGTTATATAAGCCTAGTATAATGCCGACACTAAAACAAAGCGTCATTAATAAGTTTTCTTTAATGACTAGTTGGTTAAAATCTTTAACTGGTTTGATCACCAACTTGGTAGGTGTATAAAAGAATTCACTCTCAAAAGCGGTAACCAAATAGTATGTTTGATTGGGTTTAAGCTCGACGATATTCCCATAATGAAAAGCAAACTCATTAGGGTTTTTTCCTCCAGAGAAATAACGTTGCACTGCGCCATTCTCACTGTAAATTCTAGTTTCAATACTATCAAGAACAGTGTTATACGGGTACAAAACCAGCTCTTCAAGGCTAGATTTATTGGTTATTTGAGTTACGAGCCAATAACGACCAGAAAATAGTGCCCTTGCAGACAATGGTTTCATGTTATCGGCCCAACTACTGACTGACTGGAAGTTATCTGGAAACCGTTCGTTTTCGGTCGAAATTAATAACCGAGCATGATCGTGTAAATTAACACCTTGTTTGTCCAATGAATACTCAAAAACATCAGCAAAGCTGTAGTTTGAAAACACAAACACAGAAAGTATGATAATTTGTCGTATCATTGAACACATATAATGCCTTGATTTTAATATGCTTAAATTAAAAGCACAGCTACACTTTTATCCGTTTTTCTTTTATCGTTAGAATCGATAACGAATATCGAGACCAACTCTTCGGCCTTCTCCTTTGAAGTCTTGCAGCATACCTAAAAAATTTCTTAAATCGAACTTCAAGTTACTATATTCTTTATCAAATAAATTTTTTGCCCAAATATTGGCTTGCCATTGCCCCATATCAAGCAGTGAATTAAAGCGCCACAATGCATAACCGTCTTGCTTCGCATAATCATTTTGCAACTGATCAAAGTAATACTCTGATTGATAATCTACACCTAACGTTGTAGTAAGCGTTCCAAATTCGATGTACTGAGCGAAAGAAATCTGAGCATTAACGTTCAATTTTGACGTAAATGGTAAGCGGTTATCAGTCAGCGACACGCCAGCTGGGTCTACAAACTCTTCAAATTCAGCGTGAGGAATATAGCCAAGGCCAACCTGTACGTCGATGTGTTTGTTGATATCATAATATAAGTCTGATTCAGCACCATATATTTTAGATGCACCAACATTCTCCAATAACTGTAAAGGCACGACTCCAGGAGTTTCTGATGGCTGGTTCATAAAGACCTGCTGATCCTGATAATCATAATAAAATAACGCAGAGTTTAACCTTACCCTACTATCTGAGAAGGTTAGTTTTGCGCCAATTTCATGGGCGTTTAAACTTTCGGTTCCATAATCTGCTTGTTTAGCCTGCTCGGCGCTCGATAATAGACCACCATTGTAGCCGCCACTTTTAGTACCATTAGCAAAACTATAATAAAGTAATTTATTTTTATCTAATTGATGATTAAGCGCAAAACGGCCTGACCAACCACTATCATCATTATCACCATCTAGGTCATAAAAAGGTAACATAGCACCATTCAAGTCACCAGGGTCTACGACGGCATTAATACGAGCAACAGAGTCATAATCTACTGACTCATCACTATATCTTAAACCAAATGTGACGGTTGTATCAGTGCGCCATTGCCATTCATATTGTGCAAATATGGCCAGTACTTTGTTTCGTATTATATTGTCATAAAAAAAAGTCACCGAATTTGCACCATTGACCGTACCACGAAGATCCCTAAGAATATCATTATAATTATCCTGATAGAGTCGTTCTTCTAACTGAAATATGCCAGATGTTAAGTAACCATTTGCGTATTCACTTTGATAACGAACTTCGTTATTTAGTAGCTCAGCTTTAAGACCTAAGTTTCCCTCACATGTATTTACCGGAGAGCCATCGCAATTGAATGCATGCTCTCTGTCTAATCGACTAAAAGCATTTATCCAAACAAGCTGTGCCTTATCGTTAAGTTGATACTCTACCTCTGCCGTCCAGCCTTTGCCAATACTATGATGGGGTGAATCATTATTAACATTTACAGCCCAAAAGTCGTCACTGCCATCATTAAAACCAAAGTTATCTACACAGCGACCAGTCATAGCTTCGTTTGGGGTACAGACAGCCCCCGTATTTGGATTTTTAACACCAATATTACCAACAGGTTGAACAATACCACTCCAGTGGCTGTAATTTGCTTTCAAATAAACGCTTAGCTTATCCCACTGCGCAAAATAACTTAATCTAAGGTCTGATTGCTCCATGTGAGCTTCGGGAGCTGTAGGGTGCAGGTTATATGAGGTGTAATCGTACTTCACATGATTAACTGCAAACCTTATAGCCGACTCATTATCAATACTGGCATTATAAAACCCTTGTACTTTTGACCAATCATCACTACCAACCCCAACTTCCACTTCGCCATACGTTCCAGAATCAGGACGCCTACTTCTTATTAACACAGCTCCACCAGTACTGTTTCGGCCAAACAACGTACCCTGAGGACCTTTTAATACTTCCACTTGTTCAATATCGAAAAAATTTACTAATTGATTATTTGCCGAACCCACCGAGGCGCCATCAACATACATTGCAACCGGTGAAGTATTGGCGGTATTGTAATCAAGTAAACCAACACCACGTATATTTATTGCAGGCGGAGTACCTTCAGCGGCATTTTGACTTATCTTCATATTAGTGACAAATCCTCCCAACTCAGTCGTATCTTTAACACCAGAACGGTTTATTTCCGCCGCACTAATTGGTGTAACTGCAATACTAACTTCCTCAAGAGATTGAGCTCTTTTTTGCGCATAGATTTCTATTATCTCAATGGTTTGCTGATCAGATGCCATAATAGGCTGAGATAAAGCCCCCAATACTGCAACATATACAAAGCTTAGTGAGAGAGTCTGTTTCATATCCTTACTCTTTTATTACATTTCATTAAGTTAGTGAAAAAAGTATAGCTCATTAGCAGATCCTCCACCAAAATACTAAGGGGTACAAGCTTAATTTTCTATGTACCGTCTGGCTCAAAACCATCTTCACCACTGATATTTGCAGGAATACCACATATTGCACGAGAAGTTTGCATTCCAGCCATAACTGCTGCTTCAACACACCCTGCGTTAACACCTGTTTGAATCCAGTCACCGGTCAAATATAAATTGGTAAATATACTGCCATCCGTGGATAATCTATACTGACTACTATCAGTAACAGACAGCACATAACGCTCACTCGGGTCTACGTTTACACGCCAATATTGACTATCAAAACGTTGTTCATCCATATTATTTCCTGATGCAAATAATACAGACCAATCAAACTGTTGTTGATCATAAGCACTAGGCCATAACGGTTGCATTTCTGTCCGCAGTTTATTTAGAGCGTTAACTTTAACTTGCGCTTTTTGCTCAATCGGAAAGTTATGATCAGTACGATGGGGATAATCAGCGCAACCAAATGCACTGCAAAAATAAGCTATGTTTTTTGGTCCATTACTCGGCCAGTCTTCAACATTAATCAAATTTGACATCGCTGCCCAAGTATCAAATGGCTGTGAGAACCCACTTAAAATTGGTCGCTCTTCACTTGGCGGGGAATAGTTAAACCCAAGCTGCTCGTCTGTTTGATTTAACCATACCTGAAACGCTTGAGTTGCTACCGTTTTTACTTTTGTTGCTTGCGCACTCAGTTTATCATCAAGCTCTAGGAGTTCTGGGCATAAATGAACCAGTGAAGCCACTGAAATACCAAAAACCACCTTGTCAAAGTCAACGCCTCTTTGCAATGACTTTGTAGGTAGGGGTTGGCCAAAGGCATTTTGATAAACGCTTGACCAATCAGACCAAAATGACTCTAAATTGATATTATGCTGTTTAATTTTATCCGCTTGTTCAGGTACGATTTGGTCTAATAATGGAGTACTAGGCCAACAAGGTAACCCTTTAACAAATACAAATGGTTGGTACGATCCATCTTTTAAGGTCACCTGCTGAGTAATGTTAATTTGCTCCACAACGTGCTTGCCATGTTGGTCAACACTAGGGAGCAAAGAATCAACTTCGTTAAAAAACTCAAATTTAACTCCCCTGCTTTTTAGCAACTCATAAATAGGCGCAAAAATCACATCTCCCATGCCGGCTTGCATTTTCCACATAACACCGCCACGATAGCAAAGCATTAAACGAAGCATCGCAAGTGTTGCAACTCCTGCCTCTACATCACCTTCTTCAAAATTACCATCAACGAAGCCAAAAACTAGATCATAAAAACCTCTAACTGGGGCTGACTCAACAGTGTACTCTTTATTAGCACCATTTTTTTTAAGCCATGCTTTAAAATCTATGTTATTGATTGAGCCAAAACCTTTAGCAAATACCTTATCTTTTATCAGACCTATCAATACCGCTATACCAAGATCCGCACAGATATAAGCACGACGAATATTGGGGTTATCATCTAATAGCTCGACTGCTTCGCTATTTAGCCAGCGCTTTAATTTACGCACTAAATACCATACAACTAAGCGGTCTTTAGCATTACTTAAGTCTTTATCAGCTGCTCTCAAATTAACAAGTCTTTGCAACTGCTGACTAAGTATTGAAGGCGTAGACCAAATTTCTCTCAGCTCATCATGTGTACTTTGAAAAAAGTCTTCTACTTCATCTTCAACATCATCGAACGCTTGACGTATCTGTGATGATAAATGCTGCAATAAATTTCTATCTCTTCGCTTGGTTGTCTGAAGCTTCGTTATTTTATGATGTTTAGAAACTTCTTCTTCTAAAGTCTCAATAAATTTTCTAAGCCAAGCTACAGCCATTTCAATTAGCTGCCAAAAATGTAAATCTAACGTTGCATCCGCAGGGTTTCCATCAAGCACTGGAAACTCAATCGGCCAAGTTTCCCAATCATTATCTATATATTCTTGCAGCACCACAAAGCTATGAGGTTTAAACGCTTCTTTCCATGTACTGAGTGGCATATTACTTGGCCGATTTAAATTGTTATACACATTTTCAATGGCACGAAATGAGTTTACATAAGAGCCAAACCAAACATGTAGTCCATGCTCTTCTATCCGTTCACCCATTTGTGAGTTTCTACCACTGGCTCCTTTACCACCCAACCGCCAGCCTAATTGATAAATAGTAATATCGTATTTTTGCTGCCAGTTCTGTTGTTCTGTTAGATAAACAGCAGCAGTCATTGCCGATACACCACCACCAAGTATCGCTATTTTTTCTTGACTCATAACCCGATTCCTTGTTGTTAAAACTTACGCACCATTAACTATTTCGAAGGCGCCATCTTGATCAAAGTTCATGCAAACATAGTAAGGCAGTTTTGCTATGTGCTCACCTATATCAATTCCAAACATATCATTTAGAGGAAAAGCATCTAAACGATTAATAGTCACCTTAAATTCATCCTTCAAAAAACCCATTTTATGTATTTGCTTTATTTCTGATGGTGAATGAACGACCGCTTTGTAAACCGCATTATCTGCAAAGCCATCTGGAAATTGTTTAAATAGAATTTGATCCATTTGAGGATGGGTAAAGCCAGATAAAAATTGTTTTAATAACTCACTACTAATATTAATTTCATCACAACTGGAGTGAAGAAGATCAGCAACTTCATGTCCTATTTCAAAAAGTTCTTCAAACCAGTTATCACCGTCTGAAAATCGATCTATAGTCAACAGTTCATGCCAACCCATTTTTGTATCTGGAGTAAATGGATTAAAGGTCTCTAAGCTCACCGAAAAGTGATCCGCTTGCTTGTGTGAACTAGGCATTTCATAGCGGCACTGGTACTTGTTGTAACCCCATGTTTCTCGGCCATTTACGAGCGCGTTAATATTGTTTACTGTAATAAAAGCTGGATACCAATAAAGGTGCGTCATTTTAAGTGTTGTATTATCAATTTGAGCAATCGGTAACCAAATAATAATGTCGGTTTCTTGCATCCAGCCATAACTTCTAAAAGGCTCCACCTTCGATGCTATATTTTCGATATCTGTAAAAGTAAGCAAGCAATACGATGACAGGGCTTTAAAGCTAAACTCACTATTTGAAACACTATTGAGTGTTTGATCAACATAACTTTGAATACAAACATGTGTGCCTTTAATAAAAAATCCATACATCATTGCGTTAATCATTCTACAAGGGGGTTTTGCTATAGGGTTGCCTAAAAAGTGTTGATATTTCCCATATTGCTCTTCGCTCATCGTATCTTCCTTAGTGTTTACAGTTAATCCACTTCAATCTGCTCCTGATCAAGCGTCTGTTGAAGTGTCACAATTTGTTGCTCACAAAAATGAGTATAGTGAAGGTATGCATATTTGTTGAACTGATTCGACAAAGCATTCATAAACCCATGATTGTATCTAGTTCGGGTACAGCCAACCCAAGACATTTTCTTGAGTGTATTAATAACGGGTGTTAATTCAAAATGTGATTCTTGATGAGGAAATAATAAATCAACGAAGCATTTTGGTTGAACATGAAGGTAGTTTCTTATTTGACTGGGGTAAAAACCAATTAACTTATTAGGTAACGTATGCGGCATGTTTGCAATCGCGCGCCATGCAGCGACAGCGCCTGCACTAAAAGCAATGATCAAATCTGGTTGGTGCGTACCAATCGCTTTTTCAACTTTAGCCATATAGCCATCATGGCCGATTGTATTTTTAAATTGCTCATAAATCTCGTCTTCAGTTTTTTGCCTAACTGATTGCTTAACTCGATAAGGAGAGCAGATAGCAACCTCACCACTGAGTTCATTCGCAAAGGCGTCTAAATTGGCCGTATGTCCAAAAATATCACTGATAATTAGCGTTACCATAATTTCCATCCTTTTTATAAGTGGTAGTGCTTATACTATGTAGGCCAACCCATTATTATATCAATTGGTTACTTTGCAGTATATCAACTGTTACATACCTGACCGTAGTGCATATCCATTAGCAATGAGGTTTGTAGGCTGAACCTGCTTATGCGGTTGACTGTTTAAATTTAGCAGGCGGACTTAATTTGTAAAATGTAAAAGAGTGATTATTTACATTCTAGCAAGCTCTAATTTTTTGAGTTTGCTACACTTAGACCTCAGTGGACAGTCAGGTAAACTAATGCTGCGAATATGTATTCCCTTTATTCTCCTGTGGTCAAGTGGTATCAGCGCAAAAACTATCACGTGGATTTATATCGACTTTGCACCGTATTATATATTAGAAGGTGCAAAAAAAGGTTTGGGTAGAGATGAGCGCGTAATTAGCCTATTAAAAAGAGTCATGCCTACCTACAAGTTTGAATTTGTAACCTTGCCAGCAAGCAGAGCGATTCATGAGCTTTCAAGCCCTAACAATGCTTACTGTATGGTATCGCTATTTAAGACGGCAAAAAGAGCAAAGCATATTAACTACACCCTTGAAAGCTCTACTATTGGGTTATCTCCTTCAATTGCAGTAAGGCGCCACACGTTAAAAAGGTTAGGTTTAGAGCCGGGGCAACAAGTCTCAATTCGTGACTTAATGAGTCGCCACCAGCTTATGCTTGGCGTATCTGCCAATCGCTCTTTTGGGAGTACACTTGATGATATTGTCAATACAGCCTCTTCAGACCAAATAGTCTCTCGCCCGGGCAAAGATCCACTCATTGGATTAACTGGTATGCTATTAAAAAATCGCGTTGATTTAGTGTTAGGCTACCCTAGCGAGCATTATCATTTAAAGCAATTGTTAGACAATAACTATCGCTTAACCCAATTAACCATCAAAGAAACACAAAGTATTTCAAGGGGGTATGTTGGTTGTACCAAAACCCCCAAAACAGAGCTGGCAATTGCAGATCTGAACATCGCTTTAAAAGCCATAAAATCTCAACGCCGATTTAGCGATACCATGCTCTATTGGCTGCCAACTGAATTGCAGCCTACATTAACAAGCAAACTCACGCATATTGATTTAACAGCCCCTGAGGGATAAACTAATTACTATAAAAGTAACTTTGCTTCTCTAGAGAAATACCTGCATCCTCAAGAGCGCTAACTACAAATGTCACCTGCTGCACTTTCTTAGCAAGTTTTGCACTTTCTATTGTCACTGTTATTGGGATCAATAACATTTCACCACCATCAATTTTAATGTCTGTGGGTGTAGTAACGACAGCACCATCAAGTCCTTTAAAACTAATGGCATAATGCAGTTGCTGCTGTGTTTTGTTGATTACACTTAATGTATACGGGTTTTCCACGACTCCTTCATAATTGACACGATATAGTGCGTTTCTATCTCTTATTACCGATACCTCAAGCGGCATTCGGTTCATCAACCAAGTCGCCATAATAGCCAAAATCAAAGCAGTTAAAGTCGCGTAACCTACTAACTTAATTCTAATCTTCTTTGCTTGTTCTCCAGCTTGCTGCCGCTCACTTTGATAACTTATTAAACCACGTTCATATCCAAATTTATCCATTGTGTCATTACAAGCGTCTATACATAAACCACAATTTATACACTCATATTGCAAACCATTGCGTATATCAATACCAGCCGGGCACACATCTACACATAAGTTACAGTCAACACAATCCCCTAACCCAAGCTCGCGAGGGCTATCTTTACGCTTCCTGCGCCCTCGCTGTTCACCACGCTCTGCATCGTAGCTCACAAGCAAGGTATCTTTATCAAACATCACTGACTGAAAACGAGAATACGGACAAGCAACTGTGCACATTTTCTCTCTCAAAAATCCAGCATTACCATAAGTACATAAAGCAAATAGAAATACCCAGAAGCTCACTAGGCCAGACCATTGAAAACTGAACATTTGCGTATATAACGTATGAACTGGTACAAAATAAGCCATAAAAGAAGTCGCCGTAAATAACGACATGAATAGCCAAATGGTATGCTTGGTTATCTTTTTTTGAATTTTAGTAAAGCCCCAAGGCGCTTTATCCTGTTTAATTCGTTGATTACGAGTGCCTTCTATTCGATGTTCAACCCATGTAAACATCAGCATCCATATGGTTTGCGGACACATAAAACCACACCAAACACGACCCAACCAGTTAGTAACAAAAAACAGTGCAAACGCACCTGCCATGAAAACACCAGCTAAAACCATAAAATCTTGTGGTAAAAATGTGATTCCGAATATTCGAAATTGCTGGCGAGCCACATCAAATAATATTGCTTGGCTACCTTGATAACTTACCCAAGGTAATCCAATAAACACCGTCATTAGCAGCCAACTCAAATAACGTCTGATCCGTTGAAAATACCCTTTTTGTTCTCGAATATAAATTGGCCCGTCTTGCTTAAAGGGCTTAATAATTAAATCTTCTTCTTTAAAGTCAAACTTCATAATGTGTCTACTTGCATTTTCGTCAATAAGATACAAGTAAGTTTGCAACTTTCAGACCATTCTGAAAGTTAATTTAACTATATGATATTTAGTAATTTTTAAAAACACACAACTAACAATATCGTGATATTTCGCGCATTAACGTTAAATATCACGAATCTTTTTTAATTCCTAGTTTTTTCATCTTTGAGCGCAGGGTGCTTTCGTTCAAACCAAGTTTAGTGGCAGCCCCTCCCTCCCCAGCAATCTGCCAATGACATTGTGATAGCACTAACAAAATGTGTTTTCGCAATGCGTTATCTAACGTAAAATCTTGCTCATCAATAACTTGACTGCTCACCTCAATAGCAGATAAAGGAGCTGAAAGCTGCAATAAACGTGCATTACTTAAAATAGCCTCTCGCTCAAGTATGTTTTGCAATTCACGAATATTCCCAGGCCAATCATACCTTTTAAATTGCGCTAACGCCGTTTTAGAAACTCCTTCAAGCTGCTTGCCTAAGCGCTTATTAAGTTGTTTGATTATATTAGCACTGAGTAAGGGGATATCTTCTTTGCGCTCTTTCAGAGCAGGCACCCTAATTGGAAATACGTTCAGGCGGTAATACAGGTCCATACGAAAACCACCTTGCTTAACCATCTGCCAAAGCTCTCTATTTGTTGCAGCAATAATACGAATATCTACCGAAATGGTTTGGCTCCCTCCTACTCGTTCAAATTCGTGTTCTTGTAAAACTCGCAGCAACTTACTTTGTGCCTCTAATGGTAATTCACCAATTTCATCTAAAAACAAAGTGCCTTTGTTAGCTAATTCAAAACGCCCTTTACGCAGCTCATTCGCCCCCGTAAAAGCCCCCTTTTCATGACCAAAAAGTTCAGACTCTAATAAGCTGGCTGTAAAAGCAGCGCAATTTACTCTTACAAAGGGCTGCTTGTTCCTATCGCTTAACCGGTGTAAATTCCGTGCTACTAGCTCTTTACCTGTGCCATTTTCACCCAGAATTAACACGGTACTGTTGGTTTGACTGACGAGTTCAAGTTGCGACAACATGGTCTTAAATATATGGCTACTTCCTACCAATCCAGAATCTTGCCAGTCTTCATTAAGCTCCGAAAGCAAGTATGCATTTTCATCTTTCAACTGCTCACTCAATGATTGCACTTTATCCAAAGCTAGTCGTAATGCTTTTTCTGTCTCTTGCTGTTTAGAGATATCTCTAAACACGGCAACTGCACCAATTAGTAAACCATCTCGATAAACTGGTGTAGAAGTATATTCAACAGCAAAACTACTACCATCTTTACGCCAAAACACTTCATTCTTTACATGACGCTGTTTACCATCAAACATGGTGCAGTAAATTTGGCATTGATCAGCAGGGTAAGGCGTGCCATCAGCATGGCTATGATGATGATACTGATGGATTTTTTTACCAAGTAACTCATCTGCGTGCCATCCTGTCATCCGTTCAGCTGCAGGGTTCACAAACACCGCATTACCTGATAAATCAAATCCGTATACCCCCTCACCCACAGCATTAAGTAACAGCTCAGTATCGCCTAAAAAATGATTTACTATATTCGCCATAACCACCTCGTGAAATATCACGAGTAATATATCATAGTAATGTATAAGGAGAACATGATTTAGCTAAAGTGCAGACGATACTCACTTAATGTTTTGCCGTATTGTTCTTTGAAAACGCGATTGAAAGAACCAATATCTTGATACCCTACCTGCCAAGAAACTTCATTGACGCTCATTCGAGTTGTACGCAAAAGTCGTTTAGCATGTTCTAATCGCGCTAGCCTCACATATTGCGATGGTGATAAACCGACTTGTTTTTGAAACCGTCGTATCAAAGTACGTTCACTCACACTGATATATTGTGCAAGCGTGTCTAAGGTAAGTGCATCTGACAAGTTATCCTTTATGTAATTTTGCAATGATAATAACCGTTCGTCTCGGTGCATTTCAAAAGCACCTATTTGCATATATGACTGTTGAGACATTAATAATTGGGGAATTGCTAACCAAGATGATAATTCGTCGGCAAGCTCTGCACCACAGGTTTGCCCTATAAAGTGCGCCATCATCGAAAAATAACATTGAGCAGCACCAGAAGTTAAAACCTTACCATCTTGTAAGTACACCTTTTCTTGGCTAACACATAGCTGAGGAAAGTAGCGTTGATAAAATGACTTTAGCCACCAGCTACTGGTTACTTGATAACTATCTAAAAAACCACTGGTCGCCAAATAACTAACAGAGGTACATGTCGCAATCACATGTTCACTCTGTTCACTAAGTTGAACAATACGCTCCTTAAAGGGTTTATATGCCTGACATGCATGCCATAGGTTTTGTTGTCCTTGAAACTGACTGCCTATCCACAACATGACATCGGCCTCTTCTAGTTCCGCCAATACTATATCGCATTGTAGTGATAAACCCTGACTAGTCATTACTTTACACTCTTCTATTCCAACCAGTTGCCAGCTAAATACCGGCTTTCCTGCCAGAGTGTTTGCCACATTCAATATATCTATGACGCCGGTGATGCCTGTAGCGAGGGCATTATTAGGGCAAATTATTGCGACTTTGTACATTTGTCAGTTTTACCATTAATAATGTCATTTATGACACACTAGCTTGAGAGCAACATGAGGTAAAGTAATTTTATTCATTCCTAAAACAAGAGAGTTACATTATGTGGGTACATTATCCAATCATGTTTTTAATTGCGCAGATGTGTTTCTTATGGCTATTAACCATGGGGCTGAGGATCTCAGCATTTAAACAAAATGAAGTAACAGCCAGTGATCTTCAATATGTTCATAAAACCCGCTTTCCTAAAACAGCAACGCTGGCAGGTAACAGCTACGATAATCAGTTCCAGCAATCAACTTTATTTATTGTGCTCCTTTGCCTATTAAATCAGCAAAATATTGATGGCCACTTTTGGTATGTTACTAGTACTTTTTTTGTTCTAGCTCGTTACTGGCACTGCTTTGAGCATATTGCGTGTAACAACCTATTACTTAGAACCATTTCATTTGCGCTGGCGACAACATGCTTCTTTGTTGCTTGGTTTGGTTATTTGTTTACGTGTTTAAATGCTATCAGCTTTTAAAAGGACTTTTAGGCCGACATTAAACAATGGTAAAATTAACTAATTGCTCCATATTTAATGCCTAGGCGCCACTTTGAACACAGCTACGTATATCCCAGAGTCATTTTTAGATGATGTAAAAAGCTATATTCCCAGTCACTTATCGATTAATGACTTTGTTGATGCGTGTCAGCGTCCACTGCGTCGTTCAATAAGGGTTAATACCCTAAAAATGCCAGTTGATGACTTTATACAATATTGTAGTAAGAACAATTGGCAGATTGAGCCGATACCATGGTGCAGCAATGGTTTTTGGCTTACCCGCTCGCAAGACGAAGAACAAAACCTACCAATCGGCAATACAGAACTTCATTTAAGCGGCTGTATTTACGTACAAGAAGCCAGCTCAATGTTACCACCGCAAGCGTTAATCAATGCACTCACTACGAGTGATTGCGTACTCGATATGGCTGCCGCTCCGGGGTCAAAAACATCGCAACTGGCTGCATTAATGAATAATCAAGGACTACTAATAGCCAATGAGTTATCGTCGTCACGAGTTAAAATACTCGCCGCTAATATGAAACGAATGGGTGTTGCAAACTGTGCTCTATCGCATTTTAACGGCACCATATTTGGCGACTACATGTTTGAATGTTTTGATAGTATTTTGCTTGATGCACCTTGCTCTGGGGAAGGCACAGTAAGAAAAGATGAAAATGCCTTAAAGAACTGGTCGATTGAATCTAATATTGAGATTGCACAAGTACAAAAAGATCTGATCCGCAGTGCGTTTTTAGCTTTAAAACCAGGCGGAACATTAGTTTACTCGACTTGTACCCTCACACCACTAGAAAATCAAGAGGTGTGTTACGCCTTATTAGAAGAGTTTGAAGAGAGCATTGAAGTTGAACCACTCGATACCTTATTTCCCGGCGCTGAAAAGGCAACTACGGAACAAGGTTTTCTACACGTGTGGCCACAGATTTATGATAGCGAAGGTTTTTTTATCGCTCGATTTAAAAAGTTAAGTTCAGAAGAGCACTCAGCACAAAAAGTTAAAAAAGGCGCGTTTCCTTTTTCACCAACACCGAGCAAACTTCAAGACAACTTTAATGCGTATATTAAAAAGCAATTTGGCATTCAAGCACTCCAAGGTAAGCTTATGAGCCGAGATAAAGAGTTATGGCTATTCCCTGATGCGATAGAAAAGGTTCAAAATAAAATAAAGTATTCAAGACTTGGAATACAACTAGGGACAACACATAAAAATGGCGTGCGCATTGAGCATGAATTTGCAACCGCACTTGGCAAGCTTGCTACAAAAAATACCTTTTCAATGAACCAACAACAAGCTCAAGATTACTTTCACGGCAAGGATATTCGCCTTGCGCAACCAACAACAAACACGCATGAAGTTATTTTAACGCTATGTGGTGCACCAGTAGGCTTAGGGAAGTGGCAAAAAAATAAAATTAAAAACAACTTATCACGAGATTTAGTGAGCAATGCTCAGTTGATAACTTGGGTATAACTTGGAGATATCCTTTGTTTGTTTTTAGACCAAATATGCATATACAATGTAACTCTTTGTTTTATATAAACTTTAAATATACTGCATATGTTTGTAGTTTTTATGAATAATTAGCTACACTTAAATTACTTTCTACTTCTCCCTAATGTATGAAGGTGTTTTTTAAGTAACGCATTGGCTCCTCAGAGCCATACCCTAAGCCCAGAGTATTCCTTTGCTCTGGGCCTTTTTTTGCTCAATTTTTATCAATAATTAGCCAGCGCGCTGTCGGCATATTGGTCTTAAGAATCGCAACATAGCATTTAAACCAACCGACGTACTTTTGACATCTGTACTAGATGGAAAGGGGCCCCCATGATTCATAGAAGCACACACTTCAACTCCTGTAGGCATTTGATTTTCAATGAGCCTTCCAACTTTATACTGCAATGCCTCGATAATAGCTTGGTGCCTTGCAAAATCAGACTCAGTACCATGGATAGATGCCGTTAACTGCCCTTCTAAGTTATCCACAATTTGTGCTAACTGCGAATCATTTTCATATGTTACTAGCATGGCCGCTGGGCCAAACACTTCTTCATGTAATTTTGAATTCATTAAATAGGTGTTTGCATCAGTGTAAAATAAGTGCGCATTTGCATGAAAATCAGCTTGAAGTTGCCCTTTAGCAATTAATCTAACACCATCGGTTGTGCTCAACCTAGCCACGGCTTGTTTAAAGCTGCTAATAATATTGGGGCTTAACAAAGTATCAGATTGGCTTGCACACAACTGCTCCTTTGCGGTTTCGATAAATGCATTATTATTCGCAGGTACTAGCCAAAGACCCGGACTTGTACAAAATTGACCATTTCCCATAAACAATGATTGGCATAATTGCTGAGCAAGGTCACTTGCGCTGTGCTGGGCTTGCTCTGAAAAAATCAATTGTGGATTTATACTTCCGAGTTCACCGTAAAATGGAATTTTTTCAGCACGTTTTGCAATTGTTTCCATCAATTTCTGAGCAACCGCAAAAGAACCAGTAAAACCCACCGCTTTAACGGCTTTATCTGCCACGAGTTGATGTGAAATATCATAATTTTTAGCTTGTATCATCGAAAATACGCCTTTGGGCATCTTCGTTTTTTGAATTGCTTTATCGATTGCCTTTGTCATCATCTCACTCGTTGCTGGATGTGCAGTGTGGCTTTTCATAATTACTGGACAACCAGCTGCAAGCGCTGAGGCAGTATCACCTCCCAAAGTAGAGAAAGCGTAAGGAAAATTGGATGCTCCAAACACCGCGACTACTCCAACAGGCAAGTGGCTTAGCTGAGTACTCGGTTTCGCCAGTGGTATTCTTTGGGGGTCTGCTTGATCATGAACATTTAGATTCAATAAACCATTGTGACTTTGTTCCAATGCTTGCGCAAATGCACGCAACTGATTAATTGTACGCCCTCGCTCCCCTTGTAATCGTGCGATTGGCAAATTAGTTTCTTCATGAGTGATATCAAGCAAGGCATCACCTAGTGCTTCAATCTCCTGTGCAATTGCAAATAAGAATGTTGCCCGCTGTGCAAAGCTTGTTTGTCGATATTCAATAAACGCTTGTGCTGAACTGCTAAGCGCATCTTCCAGCATCTGTGAAGTTGCCTCATAAATAGGCGTAGTTAAAGACTGATTTTGTCTTGGCGAAAAGCCAAAAAAGACCTGCGTACTATCGCTTTGTTGCCACTGTCCTGCAATATAACTTGCACCACTAATTTCCATGGTTCGCTCCTATAAATTTCTGTTCAAATCACTTGAAAGCCAAATGCATATGGATCACTGTCATCCACACAAATATTGCTTGTGCCCGTCACTTTTGACCACCCCCTAATACTGGGTAAAATCGCCGTTTTACCCGCTACTTCCGTTACTGCTTCAATACAACCAACGAACTGGCTACCGATATAGCTTTCATGTACAAATTGTTGCCCGACTGCAAGTAAACCTTTGGCATATAACTGTGCCATTCGAGCACTAGTACCTGTGCCACATGGAGAACGGTCTATCGCTTTATCACCATAAAATACGGCATTTGCTGCACTAGAACTGCTATGTTTTGGTTGGCCTGTCCAAAGCACATGGGATGCACCTTTAACCGTTGCATCTAAAGGGTGAACACACTCTAGAGTTTGATTTACAACCTTGCGAATCTGTGGGCTAAATTTTAAAATGTCACATGCACTCCACTTATCGATGCCAGGGAAATTCGTCTGTGGTTCAACAATAATGTAAAAATTACCACCATATGATATATCTACATTCAACAGACCAAGTTCTGGCACATCAATGATTATATTTTCATAGGCTAAATAAGCGGCTACATTGAATAACTTTACCCATTGGACTTTGTCATCTTGCAGTAAATATTCAACATCGACTCGACCTGCAGGTGTATCTAACTTGAGTTTGTGATTATGAGTGGGTTGAATTAGTCCATTTTCAAGGGCAAAAGTAACAGTCCCTATTGTGCCATGGCCACACATAGGCAAACTACCTGAAGTCTCAACAAATAGAATACTCGCATCCCCATCAGCCGTTGTTGGTGGATAAATAAAAGAACCGGACATCATGTCATGCCCTCTAGGCTCAAACATAAGAGCTTGACGGATCCAGTCATATTCAGACATGAAATGCTGGCGCTTTTCACTCATAGTGTCACCTCGCAAATTGGGGTGACCACTGGTGATCAAGCGCACAGGGTTGCCACAAGTATGGCCGTCAATACATGCAAATGTCCCCTTGCGCATATGCTTAATCCAAATTAAATTTGCTTAAGTCGATACGGTTAGACACCGCTTTATCATACAAGCGACTGACCATCTCTTTATCATTGTGCTCCAAACTTAAACGCGGCGCACGAGTTACTTCAGAGCCTCGACCTGCTAGTTGTTCTGCATATTTAATACACTGCACTAACGTTGGAATAGTATCTAAGCGCAATAACGGCAAGAACCAACGCCATATTTCTTTTGCTTCTTCATAGCGACCTTGACGCGCAAGCTCGTAAATCGCGACAGACTCTTTTGGAAATACATTAGTAAGCCCAGAAATCCAGCCTGTAGCACCCAACATCAAGCTCTCTAGCGCAATATCATCGACACCACCGAAAATAGTGAATCGCTCACCAAAGGCGCTTTGTAACTCTGTGATACGGCGTGTATCTTCTGTTGCTTCTTTTACAGCAACAATGTTGTCCTCATTCGCCAGTACTTTCATACCCTCAAGTGATACATCAACGCCATAGGTAATGGGATTGTTGTATATCATCACTGGTAATGACATGCTGCGCGCAACTTGTTGATAGTGGTAAATGGCTTCACGTTCAGTTGAACGATAAACCATACCCGGAAGTACCATTAAACCATCAATACCGATTTGCTCTGCATCTTGGCAAAATTCAACAGCAAATTGAGTTGTTGTTTCAGCCACGCCACTTAACAAAGGGACACGACCTGCGACGACATCTTTAGCCGCTTTTAACACTTCACGTTTTTCCTCAATACGAAGTGAGCAATTTTCACCCACAGTACCTAACACGATAATGCCATGGACACCCTCGTTAATAAGTGCATCAATCATCCCTTTTGTTGTCTCAAAATTGATGCTGCCGTCATTATTAAACTGAGTGGTTACTGCTGGGTAAACCCCTTGCCAATCGATCATATTATTACTTCCTTACTGGTTTTTGTGTTTACCATTCTAGGTATATTGTATACAATAATCAATATGCAAATAGAATAATTATTTTTGTTCATGCTTAAACACTCAACAAAAAACATTCAATATATTGTTTTATAGGTGATATATCATTTTTGATATCGCTTAAATAAATACTTTAAACACTGAAAAGTACACATGCAATTTGGACATTTATTGAGTTAAATATCCCAAAATTTGATGGCGCAGGAAAAGTGCATGATAAAAAACAAACAGAAAATTGCCGTGATCGGCGCAGGTATTATCGGGCTTTGCAATGCAAAAAAGCTGCAAGATTTAGGCTACCATGTCACCCTATTTGATGATAAAGGCATAGCTGAATGTTGCTCTAAAGGTAATGCCGGCCACTTTGCTACTGAGCAGGTTTTTCCACTGGCAAATAAAAACTTGTTACCCAAACTACCAAGTATGTTGTTAAACCCTAATAGTGCACTGGCTATCCATTGGCGATACCTGTTTAAAATACTGCCTTGGTTTGGGCGCTTTGTATTCAACATGCGTAGTAAATCGTTTGATGCACACACCCAAGCAATTAGAGCGCTCAATGAAAATGCCTTATCAGCGTATGAAGATCTGCTCACTGATAGTGACTATCAATCATTGATCATTAAAAAAGGCTCTTTACTAACTTTCGAGAGAACCAAAAAGACAGAAATAGAAAAGATCTATACTCGCTACCAAGAACAGAATATTGCGGTTCGTTGGCTTAGCAAAAAAGAACTGCATAAACTCGAACCAAACCTCAATGAACTGATCACTGATGCACTCTACTTTACTGATGTGGGTCACAGCGTGGAACCTCATAAATTATGTCTACATATTTTTGACTTGTTCAAAGCCAGTGGTGGTGAATTTTTACAAACAGCTATTAAAACCTTGTCACCTCAAACCGTCATACACGCAACAACTGATGCAGACGAAACGTATCAATTTGATAAAGTAGTTATTTGTACAGGAGCTTGGAGTAAACCCCTTGCCAAGCAGCTTGGGTTTAAAGTACCGTTAGATACTGAACGGGGTTACCATGCAATGCTTAATAAGCACCATATTTTATCTCGCCCAATTGCATCCGCTGAAAGGCAATTTATTATCACCCCTATGCAGCAAGGTTTGCGTTTGGCTGGAACGGTTGAATTTGCAGGATTACATGCCCCTGAGCGCACTCAGCGCGCAACTATGCTACTAGAACACGCAAAAAAGTTACTTCCTGATGTTGAAAAGTGTCAGGTGCAACATACTTGGATGGGTTGCAGGCCATCTTTACCTGATTCGCTGCCTGTGATCAGTTCGCACCCAAATTGTGAAAATATATTTTTCGCGTTTGGCCACCAGCATCTAGGCCTAACTCAAGCAGCTATTACAGCAAAATTAATCGCTCAGCTATGTCAAGGCGAGCCACCCTGCCTCGATTTAACCCCATATAGAATTGATAGATTTTAGGAGTCAACATGACAACACATGGCATTGGTACACAAACACAGCAACAAGCTCTCGATACACTTGGAAATATGAGCGAAAATGTGCAACCCATTCATTATAATGAATATTTACAACGTATTGCAAACGCACAAAGCTATATGAAACAAAATGGTATTGCTGCAATTTACTTAAATGCAGGCACTAATCTAAAGTATTTTACTGGCATGCAATGGTATGCAAGTGAACGTATGGTTGGCGCTATTTTACCTGCTGTAGGTAACGTTGAGTTCATTGCTCCGACATTTGAAATTGGTTCATTGTTAGATTATCAAATCGTTGCAGGTCCAATAAATGATTGGCAGGAGCATCAAAGTCCTTACACACTTTTTGCGCATGTTTTAAAAAAAATGGGGATCGCCGATAACGCAACCATTGGAGTCGATGAAAGCACCGCCTTTTTTGTTGTCGATGGTATTCGACAAGCAGCGCCAGCTTTGAGGCTTATCAACGCTCAGCCTGTAACCGCACATTGTCGAATGCACAAGTCAGACAATGAAATCGCCTTAATTCAACAAGCGATGGATATGACTCTAGCGGTACACAAAGCGACAGCAAGCATGCTTTGTGAAGGTATAACCACAACAGAAGTTGAAACGTTTATTAATCAGGCTCACCAAAAAGTAGGTGCAACTGGCAACTACTTTTGCATTGTTTTATTTGGTCATGCAAGTTCATTCCCACATGGTGTCAAAGAGCCACAAGTACTAAAGCAAGGTGACATAGTGCTGGTTGATACCGGTTGTAAGGTAGAAGGTTATCTGTCTGATATTACCAGAACGTATGTGTTTGGCGAAGCCAATGAGCGCCAGCGCACTATTTGGCAGCATGAAAAAAATGCGCAATTGGCCGCTTTTTCAGCCGCTAAAGTAGGTAAAACATGTGGTGATGTAGATGATGCCGCACGCAGCTATTTAGCATCGCAAGGGCTTGGCCCTGACTATGACTTACCTGGCTGCCCGCACAGAACCGGTCACGGTATTGGATTAGATATTCATGAGTGGCCTTATTTAGTCAAAGATAATCCGCAAATACTCTCACCAGGTATGTGTTTTAGCAATGAACCGATGCTAGTAGTACCAAATGAGTTTGGGGTTCGCCTTGAAGATCACTTTTACATCACTGAGCAAGGGCCAAAGTGGTTTACTCAGCCAAGTCATAGCCTTGAAGACCCATTTGGGTTAAATCAACTTTAATTTCTTTACATGTACACTACCCAAAATATACACTTCATATATAAAACATATATAAGGGGTATACTTTGGGTATCGTGAAAATTTCTGATGAGTTACACGAAGAATTACGTGCAACATGTCAGGTGATGTCTCGCTCCATAAACTCTCAAGCTGAGTTTTGGATAAAAATGGGCCGTTTAGCTGAACTAAACCCTGATAAAACTTTTACTCAGTTAATTCAGGCACAGTTAGCAAAAAAGGCCAAACAACACCCTTCACAAGAGTCCTCGCATGAATGACGTTATAATTAAAACCCCTGAGCAAATCGAATTAATGCAAGAGTCTGGAAGGTTGCTAGCCCAAGTGTTTTTGATGTTAGATGACATTATTAAGCCCGGCATTACAACAATGACAGTGAACAACCTAGTTGAGCAATATATTGTTAATGAGCTTAATGCTCGACCCGCGTCTAAAGGGCAATATGGCTACCCGTTTGTGCTTAATAGTTCAATCAATGAAGTGGTGTGCCATGGTATGCCTAGTGACTCTGACGTATTAACCGACACAGATATTATTAACTTTGATATCACGTTAGAGAAAAATGGTTTTATCGCCGATTCAAGTAAAATGTATATGATGCCAAATGCCAGCAAAGAAGCGAAAAAACTTGTAACGGTAACCCAGCAAGCCATGTGGCAAGCTATAAAACTTGTTAAACCTGGTGCTCGCCTTGGTGATATAGGTCATATTATTGCCCAGATTGCTCATCAAAATGGTTATAGTATAGTTCGCGAGTATTGCGGACACGGCATAGGTGAACAAATGCACGAAGCACCAAACGTGCTGCACTATGGTAAACCCAACACAGGATTAAAATTGCAAGCTGGTATGACATTCACCATTGAGCCCATGCTCAATCAAGGTAGTGCAAAGGTCAAAACTAACAAAGATGGTTGGACTGTGGTTACCAAAGATAAGCAATTATCAGCGCAAACTGAACACACTATTTTAGTTACTAACACGGGTTATGAAGTATTAACGTTGCGAGCAGAAGAAGCAGCTCAATTATCGGCACTATTATAGCAAGCACTTCAAATTTAAAATTGATTCATAATAAAAAGCCCAGTAAATAATAAACTGAGCTTTTTATCATCTATTTTTAATTAAAATTAGAACTTATAGTCAAACTTTAAATAAGCTTGACGACCAAGTGATGAATGGGTTTTAGCATCTATTCCCATTGAATCTGAAGGCATTTGTGGTGCTTCTTCATTAAACAAGTTTGCAGCCCCCACCGTCAACGTTAAATCTTTAAAGCCTATGTAACTGACAGTTGCATCGTACGTTGTCCAAGAGTCAACCTCGAACTTATTGCCAGCACTATCTGCTAAGTCATTATACGAATCAATAAAGTTAATATTTAAAGTGGCTAACCAATCATTATTTGCCCAATCAACGCCCGCAGTCCAACGATATTGAGGGTGCTCGTGCTCACCGTTTAAATCTTCACGCACTGTCGTTGTATTACCGTTTTCATCACTTTCAAACGATTGTTCTTCAAAGTTTAATGCATAAGTTAAATTGTAGTGAAACTTAAACTCACCCATATCTTGAGTGTTAAGCGCATAGGCTAAGTTAACATCAAAACCATCTGTCTCACGTCCACCGATATTAACGAATGTGTCATTAATTCTTAAAATACGCCCAATTGTGCTGCCTTGATTAGGTGCCCGTACAACAAAGTTAGGATCGGTACCACAGCAGTCAACGAGCTTTTGCGCGCCGATTTTTTTGATCAAATCTTCTTGGTCATAATTCCAATAGTCTACACCAATGCTAAAATCATCCGTTGCTTGCCAAACAACACCTAAGTTATAGTTTTCAGACTCTTCCGGCTGTAGTTTTTTGTTACCCGCAACAACTGCTGTATACTCTGTCGGTTCACAATCGGCTTCTGCACCTGTTTGACGACAGCGTTCTTTATCAATAACTGACGGTGACTCATCCGTACGACCTAAATGAAGCTGTACTAAAGAAGGTGCTCTAAATGCAGTCCCCCATGAACCACGAACTACTAACGAGTCTATGGGTGCCCAACGAAATGCCACTTTAGGGTCGGTTGTTGTTCCAAAGTCACTGTAGTCTTCATGACGTATTGCCAGTTGCAGCTCTAAAGTATCAAGGACAGGAACACTAAACTCAGCAAACACAGCAGTGTTATCTCTGTCGCCATTGGCTTGTGTTGCCTCTGTACCAAAAATTTCGCCTCTTAAGTATTGCGCATCAGGGTTATCTTCAATTTTCTCGCGACGTGATTCAAAACCAAATGCTGCAGACACATAGCCTGCACCTAGTTCAAATAGTTCACCAGAGACCGTGCCATCTAAAGACTGCATAGTTGATGCACCATAACGTGTTGTAGTGGTCTCAAAGTAAGCTAAACCTTCTGCGGTATTTGTGCTTGGTTCAAACGGGTTCCATAAGCCCATATCAATAGCTTCTTGCGCTAAACGCTTATTCGGGAACCCATCAAAGCCCTTTTCAACCGCACTTGAGCGAATAGTTGAATAAGCAACTTCCCAGTCCCAATCTTTATAGTTACCACGTGCGCCAAGCACTGCTCGGTAATATTCTGAATCTACATCTTTTTTACGATTGCCAATATCAACTGTACGGCGGCGCATGGAGATATCGACACCATGTAAAAAGTGAGTTGGATCTGATGCTAACGGATGGTTTGGGTTGTCACCAAGCATTGTGAGTTCAGTAAAACTTGGACTACCTGCACCTTGAATAAATGTTGATGCATGCTGCGCCGAAAATTCAGCAAATCCTTCTACATCATCAGAGATTTCCTGAACCCCATTGTAGCTAAAGCTAAACCGCTCTGTTGAAGGTACCAAAGACATATGTGGCGCATAGTCATAACGACAAATATCACCAATATTTAGATTATCCGCACAGGTATCATTACCCCAAACATCAGCAAATATTGTTTGTCTAATTTGCGTTCCATCATCTGCTACACCTGTGACAGGTAGCCTTTCCCATTGAGCGTCGCTAAGCATGCCTCTTACAACTTCAACACTGCCAGGAATACCTGATGAACTTAATGAGTTATTACCGCCTCTAAAGCGTTGGTCCGCTGTTGCTGTATAATCTCTGTCTCCGAAAAATACATCACCACGCTTAAAGTAATCTAGCGCAAAGTTATGCTGACCTTTGTCTGTTGATGACCCCCATAAAATGGTAAAATTTTGCTCTTCACCACCACCATCAGCAGTATCAGAAACCTTGCCTGAAACTTCAAAGCCATCAATGTCATTTCGTAAAATAATATTGATTACCCCAGCAACTGCATCAGAGCCATAAGTAGCCGATGCGCCATCTTTTAAAATGTCGATACGTTTTACAGATGAGACAGGAATGGTATTTAAATCAACAAAAGATGTTTCTATGTCTTTTGCAAATGGGCTAACAGCCACACGACGCCCATTTATCAATACCAGTGTAGAAGATGCACCTAAGCCTCTAAGCGCAACACTCGATCCTCCGTTTGCAGTATCATCACTTGAGTTACCTTGTGTACTAAATGTACCAGCACCTGCAACGGGTAGTTTTTGTAGCGCACCAATCAAGTCAGTAGAACCAGTAGCTGCCAAATCACCTGCAGAGATTGATTGAATTGGAGATGGCCCTTCCATATCTGTTCGTTTAATATGAGAACCGGTCACTTCGATACGTTCAACTTTCTCATCTGCCGCGACAGCAAGCTGAGTTTGACCGAGTAACATTGCTGCTGACAATGCACTTAATGTAAATATAGGTTTCATTACTTTCTTTTCCCTGTTGTTGTGTAAGTTATTGTTTTAATTAACTCGTATTGTTCTACCATATATTTAAGCAACGTACAATTCGGTACTTTTCTCACATGTTTGCTAAATATAATTCTCATTATCGCAAGTAACGTAAAAATAAAATATTCAAATCAATAAGTTATTAACTTCACACACTTAAACAACGCAAGTATTCACACCGCAAAACTTGTAACAACAAGGTAAATTTTTTAGATTAAACTGTTACAGTAAGTGTCTATTTCATGCAAACAACATACAATGAAAGCTCAATGTTATGGTCATTTTTCACTTCATAAAAAAGTAACAACTAAATGGTTTATATAAACACAACAAAAATTGCTTATTTATAATAACCCCTAGCAAGTTATTTCTAGGTCGATAGCAACTTACTACTACCTACAATCAATTATATCTACAGCTTTGACTCTATATATGTAATACGCCAGCTACTAAACTATCACCATATAAATCGCAATAGCATTAAATGATCGCGCATCTGCATTTACACGAGTTTTTCATTCTAAAGTCATTGCACTGAGGTTTTTTTTATGCCAATTTCAAGCCTGCGTTCAGCCAGTTAAATAAATAATAATCAACAGAGTAGTAAAAATTATGACAGGATCTATTAAACTATCGCCAGTAGCACTGGCACTTCTTGCAAGTACTGCAGCCATGGCACAGCAGACCAATGAACAGAGTATCGAAACAATCTCTGTGCTCGGCTCAAAAGTTTCTAACCGAACAGCGACGGAATCAACTTCACCTATTGATATTTTAGATACTGAGCAACTTAATAAAGGCGGCTTTACCGAGCTTGGCCAAAGCCTACAATCAATTGCCCCTTCTTTTAACTTTAGCCGAACTCAGGTATCTGATGGTTCTGATTTATTTCGTCCTGCTACGCTTCGGGGCTTGCAACCAGATCAAACCCTGGTGCTTATCAATGGTAAACGTCGCCACACCCAAGCCATATTTGGTTTATCAGGCACTGTTGGTGCCGGTGCTGCGGGCACTGATATGAACTCGATTCCATTAATGGCATTAAAAAATGTAGAAATACTCAGAGACGGTGCTGCAGCAAGGTACGGTTCTGATGCCATTGCGGGAGTTATAAACCTATCATTAAACGACAGCACTGGCGTTACGACTGGCTTTGTGCAAGGCGGTTCAACAGGCGAAGGTGATGGTGATACCTATTCATTTGGCTTAAACCGAGGTTTTGACCTTGGTAATGAAGGTGGCTTTGTCAATTTATCAGTCGAGTACCGAGATGCTGAAGGCACCAATAGAGCGCAACGAGATACCGGTGGTTCATCAACCACCGCATCTGGAGATCTTTCACAAAGCGTTCGCTGGCGACAAGGTAACTCTGACAGTGAATTTATTTCTCTATTTTACAATGCGGCTTTACCTATTGGTCAAAATGAGCTGTATTCCTTTGCTGGTTTTTCAAACCGCACCGCATTTGGTAACGGCTTTTATCGTGACTTTAACCGCGCAGAAAGAAACGTGCCACAAGTATACCCAGATGGTTTTTTACCCCGAATAGATAACGAAGCTGAAGATTTATCTTTTGCTGTAGGTTTTAAAGGTGAGTTTACACCTGATTGGACATTCGATTTATCAACTGTTTATGGTGAAAACCAATATGATTATTCATCATCTAACACCATAAATTCATCTTACGCGGCACAATTTCTTGCTCAAAACCCTAATGCTTCAGCCCAAGACATCGCGGATAATGCAGGCCCCAAAGGCGGCTATTCTGGCGGCTTCAGATTTGACCAATGGACCACTAATTTAGACATAAATGGTATTGTAGACGTCTCAGGTAGCGAGCCAATTTACTTCTCTATTGGCGCTGAGTATCGTAAAGAGAACTACGAAATTGTACCGGGTGAAGTTGCTTCATATGCCTGTGGCGCATCTAATGCTAGTAGTTCTTTTGCATCGGTTATTGACCCTGATGTATTTGCCGATTGCGGCTTTCAAGCTTATCAAGGGCTAAGACCCGATGCCGCTAACCAAGCTGACCGTTCAAGTTACGCCATTTATCTTGAAGCTGAGACCTTGCTCAATGAAGACTGGTTAGTCAGCGCTGCTCTGCGCTATGAAGATGTCTCTAACTCAAACGATGATACTATCTGGAAATTGGCAACACGTTACGAAGTCACAGAAAACTTAGCAATACGTGCAGCCGCATCGACTGGCTTCAGAGCACCATCTCTACAGCAATCTGGCTATACAGCTTTCACCACTACATTAGGTGGCGATGGCTCGTTAGCCACGTCTTATACCGCCACAGCAGGTGCCCCCTTTCCGGCTGCATTAGGGGTAGATGGCCTAAACCTAGAATCATCTGATAACTACAACCTTGGCTTCGCATGGGATGTTAGTAATGATTTGTCAGTCACTTTAGATTTTTATCAAATTAAAATTTACGACAGAATTAATCTCGGCAGCTTTATTGGTGTCAACAGTGACGAGTTAACTGGATTTCCTGCCGCTAATGCCGCGCTCAATGCAACAGGTGCTGTACAAGGTAACTTCTTCTCAAACTCGCTGGACTCGACAACTAAGGGGGTAGATTTAATCGCATCGTACTCAGTAGGGATAGCCAGTGGTGAGCTTGATATCACCTTTGCAGCAAATAAAAATAAAACGCAGATTGATAAAGTAAACACACCTCAAGGTATTCCACAAAGCATTGTGCTAGATGATCAACGCCGTTCATTTTTAACCCATGGACAGCCACAAGAGCGTGCAACGCTCACTTTTGACTATCAACAAGATAAGTGGAGCTCACTCGTCAGGTTTAATTACTTTGGCAAAACTGAGGTGAGCTACTTTGCAGGTAGGCACATAGTGATACCTGACTTCTTATCGCCAACCAATGATTGGCAAGATAATAGTACGGTTGAATCAGCTATTTTGGTTGATGTAAACTTTGCTTACCAATTATCTGAAAACTTAAACCTCTCGGTAGGCATAGACAACCTATTTGACGAAACTCCCGATGAATTAGGAGAGGACGAAGTACTTAACTTTATCACCAATGGTGCCATGCGCTATCCACTCCGCGCCCTACCATATGGCTTCGATGGTATGACTTATTATGCCAAGGTGAGCTTTAGTTTTTAAATTGGCCACGAGATATAAGGGTGAAGCTGACGCTTCTCTCTTATATTTGTTCTTCTCATCATTAAAAATATTCGACTTAAAAACTGACAATAGCTA
>NZ_ARPN01000178.1:0-90996 GCF_054966645.1 Pseudoalteromonas sp. SANK 73390 | reverse complement strand
CACTGTGTGAAAACTATTTTGCTATACTTTAATGTACGCACATATTCTAGGTAGCACTGTGGTAAAAAATAGACAGTATTTATTGTTAGCATTAACTGGCCTGTGCTTTTTATGCTTAAGTCTTCGATGCAATAGCTATGACGTTTTAGCACTGCCAACGCTAACCGTAGTAACAGAGCTATCTCCACCTAATCAAACCTACAGTAATGGAGTTGTGGGTGGTACTAGCACTGGGCTTGTACAAGAATTACTGCAGCTCAGTGGTTTAAAAGCAAACTATCAAATCTACCCCTGGGCAAGAGCGTTTAAAGTTGCAAGCGAACAAGCAAACACCTTGATTTACAGTATTGCTAGAACACCTTTACGAGAGCAACACTTTCATTGGATTGGTCCAGTTGCTAAATTTGAACTTGGCTTTGTCACCAATGCATATCGTAGTGATGTGATTGTAAACTCTTTAGAAGATGCAAAAAAATATAGGCTTGCTATACAAAGAGGAGACATTGCAGTTGAAAGATTAAAGGAATATGGTTTTGATTACGTGTTGACATCTGACATTACTCAGTCATATAAATTATTAGTCACTAATAAAGTCGATCTTGTACTTGATGACCCTAGATACGTTAAGTCTATGGCTGATACTTTAAACCTTCCAAAAGGCCATTTCCGTTTCTTATTAAGTGTACCAAATTTATCTTTACATGGTTATTTAGCGGCGAATATTCATACCCCAGATGAAGTCATTAAAAAATTACGCATCGCATTTGAAGGTATAAAACGCACTCAAGCTTATCAAGAAGTACTGACAGGTTATCATTAGAGTGGATTGATTGAATAAAAAGTTTAAACATAAAAAAAGCAAGCCTTAACTTGCTTCTATATGATCATATAAGCCAAAAGCTTAGATTGCAGTGATGTTCTCTGCCTGTGGACCTTTTTGGCCTGTAGCTAAAGTGAACTCAACACGTTGGCCTTCAGTTAGAGTGCGGAAACCGTCACCTTTAATTGCGCTGAAATGAGCAAAAACGTCTGGACCATTCTCTTGAGCAATGAAACCAAAACCTTTTGACTCGTTGAACCACTTAACTGTGCCAGTTACTGTATTAGACATATCTTGATATCCTGATTTAAAAATTTAACTATGCCCATCTGGGCGCATAGAGCAAAAATTAGACGGTACTTAAAAACTTCAGGACGGTACTACAAGTATAACTTATACAACAACGTAATGGAGATTTATAAACACTGACATATATTTTTGTCTGATTTCAGTCTAACGAGATGAACTGCCAAGTCAACCGATTTTGCGGCCGATGAAATGAAATTTCTATGACACTCTATTAACACTTTTAATTTGTAATAATATTGAATTAATCACGCTAAAAAAAATAATAAAAAAGAATTTAAAAAAGAATATTTGAGCTCGTGATACCTCTGTTGGTTATCTATTCACTTACCATAACGGACCTGTATGTAATCAAAAAAACCAGCCCCCTTAAGTGCTTGCTAAACGCTAAAATTAATTTATCCAGCGTATTTAAAATATAAGTGCTGGTTTTTAAGCAGCTTTGCACTAACTTTAGAGTACACCAAAAAACTCAAAAAGGTTGAAGTCATGAGTGAAACAACATCAGACTTAGAAGAAACCGTTTTTTTTAGTCAACTTATGCAAGAATGCTCTGTGCTGCAACTTCTCAAGCAAGTGCTTATGCACTCTCACCATGCTGTTGTCATAACCACAGCGGATGAATCACAAGGTTACCCCATTGTGTATGCTAATCAGGTATTTTGCGATCATACCGGTTACGAGCTGGCAGAACTTGTGGGCGAATCACCACGCATTTTTCAAGGCCCTGATAGCAACCATACTGTGATCAGAAAAATTACACCTGCATTGAAAAAAAATGGTTACTTTTATGGCGCTTCAATGAATTATAGAAAAAATGGCTCTGTTTACCCTGTTGAGTGGAATATTTCTGAGGTTAAAAATGAAAATAACGAAGTAACACACTACATATCTATGCAAAAAGACTTAAGCAACCTCAAACGTGTGGCTGAACAAATCAAGGATACTAACGAGCTGTTTAAGCGCTTTTATGCCACTCAAGCTAAGCGAGGCACAAGTAATGAAAGCAACTCAAGCAGCGCAACTATTACAACAGAAGTAGTAGAAACGCTTAAAAGTAATGAAAAAATTTATAACGCGAATTTACGTACTGAAGAAAATGAAGATTTATTTGAAAATGCGTTTTTCGACTTTTCACCCGATGAAATGGGGGCACTGGGTAACAAAACAGACAAATCTCCAATCAGTGCCGAGCAGTTTTGGAAAGAAAGCCCAATTGCAGAAGATGACATTACCTCCTTAACTGAGTCGATAAAAGAATTAGATACTGAAATAGGTATGGCGGAAGCACTCAATAGCGGAGTCAATTATCAGAACATTGCAAACTATATGAAAGAAATTGCCAATAACTTGTATTTTTGCGTCGAGTTTAACGACGGTGCATTAATAATTGATGAAGTAGCAAATATATTGCGCAAGCAACCTGATGATGCTGATTTACCGATGGAAATGCTGTCAATGTTTAACAAAGATGTTGCCGATTGGGTAGACAGTGTTTTTGTTAACAGAGATGCTGATAATATTTTCTCTGGTGAAAACAATACAATTGCTGCCGGCAACCAACTTCTTTCATTTATCAAATAACGAACTGTATTGGAGCACTCAGTAGCACAGAGTGCTTCCAAACTTTTTCACTGACAAAATTATTTTTTACTTAATATACCAAGAGCTTGTTTGTATGCTTCAACAATAAGGTCAGAGCCATTATTTTCGATAAAATTATTAAACTGAGGTGATGCATTTAACTCAATTAAGTAAAGTTCATCGTGTTCATCAATAATAATATCAAAACCTACCCAACCCATGGAAAATTCATTGTAGATAGGGGCAATAAAGTCAGCTAGTTGCTTAAACAACGTGCGATCTGTTACTAACGAAGCTTGCTCCCCTTGCTCCCAGTACTTAACATTAAAAGTAGCAGCTGCATTACCACGTAGGTAGGCCAAAACAGGTTTCCCATATACGCAAAGTAGGCGATATTCAGCTTTAGGTTTTATAAATGATTGGGCAAGCGCTAAATAATCATAATGTTCTGATTGACGGTTAAATACTGCCTTTAGCGCACTTTCTGCTTCTAATGCATCCGCGCATAAAAACACGTTTTCACCCAATGCCCCTTTATTTTGTTTTACAACAACAGGGTATTTGAGGTTATCATCTATATTAGCAAGCGCTGACGCCATACTATTATGCTGTTTATACTGATTGTACTTAGCTGCCACATTAAAATCTAAAAAGCTCAACGTAGTAGGAAAACGAACAATATCCTTCAATAACTGATAGCTATGGCTTTTATCTTTACAAATGCAAAATGCTACTTCTGAGTTAAACGGCGTTTTATTAAGCTCGAAATATTGCCAACTATTGTCCATTTTAACACGTACAAAGTTTTGTTCTGAGTCTATAAATTGGTGTTCAAGTCCCATCTCATCACAAGCTTTCACAAGGCACTTTATATTATTTTCCATATTACTTTTTGCTCTCGCTAAGTGTAAAAAACCAATGAAGAATAATGCTCTACCTTCATAAAAACCACTCGTTTAAAGTGATGAGATCCTCAAGCAAGTTCAAAATAACTAATTAGGAAAACGGCAGTACCCAAACAGACGTCTGTTGTCTTCCTGACTAAGGTAAAGGTCTCTTAAAAGATCTGCATTACTGCGTTCATTGGTTTATGTGCTGTATTAAAAATCAGAATAGATTGCGAGTACGCAAAAAGCGATAAGCCACAACCTAAAAAACAGTATTAATCTGCGCGACCCATAAATTTTTTCTCATCAGTATTGATGCGAATTTTATCACCTGTAGAGATGTGTTCTGGCACCTGTACTACAAGGCCTGTAGTGAGTGTTGCGGGCTTGGTGCGGGCACTTGCAGAAGCGCCTTTAATTGAAGGTGAAGTCTCTTCTATAACAAGTTCAACACTTGAGGGTAAATCAATTGATACTGGCGAGCCTTCAACAACCACAGCGAGTAAACCTTTCGTATCTTCATTAACAAATAGCACTTGATCTTCAATACTACTTTTATTGAGATTATATGGCGTGTAATCTTCATCATCCATGAAAACATACTCATCTCCATCAATGTATGAAAACATCACTGGACGACGTACTAAGTCAGCTAGGGTTAGCATTTCATCCGCTTTGAATGTTTCATCAACCTTGCCACCATTGACAACATCGTACATACGCATGCGATACAAACTACCACCTGCTCTACCTTGTGGCACTGAGCGCTCTATATCTCTTACAATCATTACGCGATTGTTATATTCAATTGCTGCATGTTTTTTTATTTCACTGGCCTTAGGCATGACTATTTCTCTTAAAATTATTTTGGCAAAAAATTACCACGTTATTGCCATATAGCCAAGCACTAAGGCCAGATAAATTAAGCTTATAGCGTTATATCGACTAACGTAAAATCAGCCATAACGCATGGATTATGCCAGGTACAAAAAACAAAATACTTAACAAAATATTTATAACTAAGTCTTTACCTACACCACTATTTAACGCAACTGCAATAGGTGGAAATATAATTGCCAATATGATCAACACCAGTTTATTCATTGTCTTCTCCATAATTATGAATTGTTAGGAACGTAGTTCAGCACAACCAACTCGCCCACTTTAAGGCTAATGCAAAAACCCACCTTTGCAATGCAAGCTAACATTTTTAACAAAATAAAATAAACAAAGATTACGGTATTTTGTTTAGCAGCTTAACTTAACTCAATTAGCTCTTCCATTTGAGGTAGATAGAGATTTTAGTTCTCTCTATCTTCCTCATAAAATAATTATCCAATTGTACGAGACTGACTTATGCTTTGATCTACTTTAATAATTGACTCAATATCTTGTGCCGACTTGGGTCTAGAAAAGTAATAACCTTGCAGCTGCTGACACCCAGCTTCGGCTAACTTTGTAGCTTGTTCAGCAGTCTCAACGCCTTCAGCAACACAGTTAACATGTAAACTCTTTGCCATATTGACAATAACAATGGCCAATTCCCCTTTCGTTCTTCCCTGAGTAAGCTCTGCAACAAACTTTTGATCTACTTTAATCGTGTCAAAATTTAGGTATTTTAAATAACTGAGGCTAGAGTAACCTGTACCAAAATCGTCAATTGCCACTTTAATCCCACACTCCTGAACCTCAAAAAGTGTTTGCTTCATCGCTTCAATATTGGACACTAATGAGGACTCTGTAATCTCTATCTCTATGTTGTTAGGTGGAATGTTGTACTCATTTAAAGACGCAGTAAACGCTTTAACAAATTTAGGCTCAACAAGCTGCAATACCGATATATTTACACTCAATATCAGCGTTGGCATTTTTTTAAGCCAACCAGAAAAGTCACTAAAAGCTTGGTTTAATAATTGATTCGATACCTTCTCAATTAAATTAGCTTCTTCGGCAATGTTAATAAAGCTATCAGGGCCCTGTAATACGCCTTGATGTTGCCAACGAGCAAGCATTTCTAACTTCTCTAATAAATAGCTCTGCGCATTAACAACGGGTTGATAATAAGGTATAAATTCGTTTTCTTGCACTCCACTGACAATAGCTGCTTCTTGCGCTATACGAAGTTCTGCGGCCTGATCAAGCTCTATGCTGTAAAATTCATAATCACTTTTGCTGACCTTTTTGGCTCGATACATCGCCGTATCAGCATGCTTCATTAAAGATTCGGCACAGTCACCATCTTGCGGATATATTGCTATTCCAGCACTAACCGATAGTTCAACGTGAGTACTGTCTAACTCATATCCACCTGACACACAATTGAGTATTTTTTTAACTACTTTCGCCACTTGATGCTTGTCTTTCGTCTTATCTAGCAACAAAACAAATTCATCCCCCCCCATTCGTGACACTGTATCACAAGCGCGTATGCTCCGAGTAAAGCGACAGGCCACTTGTTTTAACAATAAATCACCCACGTCATGTCCTAAAGAATCATTAATTTTTTTAAATTTATCTAAATCAACAAAAGCCACTGCAAATTTATGGCTTTCTCTTTTCGCTCGCTTGCAAAATTGCGACAATCTATCTTGTAATAAAAGCCTATTAGGTAATCCTGTAAGCACATCATGGTGAGCCATATGATTTAGCTTTCTAGACATTAAACGAGATTCAGACACATCCTGAAAAACCATAACTGCGCCTACTATTTCACCATTTTTAAGGTAAATAGGGGAGATAGAATCTTGTACTGCAAACTCAAGCTGTAAGTGGTTTCTCACACAGGTTAATTCGGGTAACCCCATTAGCTGATTGTTTTTAATGCATTGTTCGATAAGGCCCCTAATAGGCTGTTTGGTATCTTCATTATAGAGCGGCATAACTTCATCAAATGGCATCCCTTCAACTTCACGAGTCAGTTTCGCTAATATCGCTTCTGAGACAGGGTTCATGTAAGTGACTTTGCCATTTACATCAGTACAAATAACACCATCACCGATAGAGCTTAAAGTCACCTCTAACAATTCTTTTTCTTGTTCTAACACATCAGCTAATTTTATTTGCTCAGATATATCTTGCAAAAAACATAGCGTAGAATGCCCTTGCTCAAATTCAAAAACTTGGGCTTTAAAATTAACTATCAAATTTTTGCCATACTTATCGACTAAAGTTAGGGCATCTAATTTAAATTTGTGCGCGTAATTAAGTTGGTGCGATAAAAAAGATTGCTTATCTTTGTCTGATATAAAACTATCTAATCTCCTACCAATTATATGTAATCTTGAAATTTGGATAGCTGATAAAAACCCTTCGCTTACCTCCAAGATAACCCCGTCACTGTTGAGCGTGAGCAACATTTCTGGACTCAATTCAAAGGTATGTTCAAAATTAATATTGAGTTGCTTTAAGCGCATATAAGAATTGTTTGTAATTTTTTTATACCGCCACAGTACTAATGCAATGCAATAACCTGAGACTAGGGTGACAAACAGCGTATACCCTAAGTTAAGCATATTATCATTGAGCAAGGGGACATTTGCATACCATACAATGCCAGCGGAGCCACCTAAAATATAGCCAACCAAACTCAGTAATTTAAAACTATACAAAACAGCACTTACTGCCAGTAAAACCACTGTCATGATAGTAAATACGCTCCATGAGAATAGCGCAGTCATTGCCATAAGGCTTATCATCACAAAACATAACAAAATGTGACGAAATTTATAAACCTCTTGAAGGTATACATCGCCTCGGGCTTGGTATAATAAGATAAAAGGCGTACCTATTAACAACCCTAGCGTATTGGTCACAACCCAAACAGCTAATAAAAATGAAAAGCTGAATGATGTATGCATACTTGCTATCACACAGCTCAAAACTCCAAAACACAGTGATGGCAAGATTGTGAATTGTGTAATTTGAATGGCTATTTTTTTAACCGAACTGAGAGTCACGTCAAAGTTGCACTTATTTACTAATAATTCACTAAGTAATAAAACTGCTATCAAGTTTAAAAATATTAAAACACTTGCCAAATAGTAATTAATTGGGAGAAAAAACAAAGCAACAAAAATGATTAAGCTAACAATAAAACATATTGCTGCACGTATAGAAAATGCTTGATTGATCATAGCTCCAAGCAACCAAACACTCACGCCGCTTAAGGAGATAATAGTAAGTTCTGATGGTAGTTGAAATAATAGAGCAATGACGATTGCTAAATAACCCAAAACCCAAAAAACAGATGTTTCATGTGGCCAACCTAACCTTGGTTTACAAAATGGGGCAGTTCATTCAGTTAAAAATATGAGTCAGAGATACACATTTAGCAAGGCTGCGGCTCAATATTGCAGATTTTTATAGGTTTTTTGGGCGAATAAAGTGAAAGTTATCTATGCTCTAAAAATTGCAATATATGAGTATCTTTGATGACCAATAAAAGTAAAGTAACTTTAGCAATTGAAAATTTTGTTCGTGTTGCGAATATAGTTTCCAACTTAGACAAGATTTTGCAAGAAGCTAAAAACCTCTCGCTAACCGCTAAAAATGCGCGTGTTGTGGCACTCAGAGCGGGTGACTCAGCCTATGGGTTTAAGCCTATTACAAATTTTATTGATGAATTCTCTGAACTGACAATCAAAACAACCAAAAGTATTTCGCTGCTTTCCAGTAATCTATTTGCCATTGCCTTAGCCGTAGTGAGGTATAGCGAATTTCAACAACGCTTAAATACTGCGTTTGAAATCACCAATCACCGTGACATTGTTCAGTTACAACATCAAGGAAATATAGATCTTCTAAGAACAATGAAACAACTAGAATCTGCCATTGCTCACTTAGAAGGTTATTTTGACGACATTTTAAAACAGATGCGCAGCGCAGAATATATCGCGGTCACTAGTCGTGTTGAAGCCTCTAATGCTGGAGAGTTTAGTGAGAGCTTACAGTCGGTATCAAATTTTATCACCAGCGCTGCAAAAAAAATAAAGCAAGCCATCAATGACAATTTAAAAGAGATGCACCTAATAAGAGGAGCTTTACGTTGAAATCAACAGAAATCTACAGCTCAGCTACACATTCTTGGATAGTACTGGGGCGGGACTCACAAAAGTCTGAGAGCATCATAGATACCAACCAATACTTAATAAAAAGCGCTGATGAAGCTATTATTTTAGACCCTGGTGGAATCGAGCTATTTTCACCTATGTTGGCAAGCCTCCTTAAACACGTAAAGCTCGAGAATATCACTGCCCTATTTGCGTCACACCAAGACCCAGACATTATTTCATCACTTGGACTTTGGGACAAAGCAGTACCACATGCAACACTGTATGCGCCATGGCTTTGGGAAGGCTTTATCCGGCACTTTGGAATAGACAACATTAATTATCAACCTATCAAAGACGAAGGAGGTGAAGTAAAAATAGCTAAAGCAACGTTGAAATTTATCCCTGCCCATTATTTGCACTCCTCTGGTAACTTTAATGTGTATGACCCCAAAGCAAAGATTTTAATGAGTGGTGATATCGGCGCGGCATTAGAAAAAGGTGAACCTCCTATGTTCGTAGAAGATTTTGCGAGCCACATAAAATATATGGAATATTTTCATCGTCGCTGGATGCCCTCAAATCGCGCTAAAAACAATTGGATTTCACGTGTTCGCGAATTAGAAGTCGACATGATGGCACCGCAACATGGCCGAATATTTAAAGGAGATATGGTACATGAGTTTTTAGAGTGGTTTGCACGCCTAGATGTCGGTAGTGCCTGCGAATAGCTTGCACTAACGTAAACTTGCTTTTATACCATTAATCGCCTGAAAAAAGAGCTTATTTTTAGCCAAGAAAACCTACTCAATAACAGGGTGTAAATTTTACTATTGACTTGTTTTAAATGAGAAATTTAATTCTAAACTTTGATTAAATATTTATGTAAATTGGTATTAAGCATCTGACCAAATTGCTAATTCATTGCCACTTGGTTCAATAAAATGAAACCGGCGACCACCTGGGAAGCTAAAAATTTCTTTGCTGATAACCCCACCCGCTTGTAGCACCTTCTCCTTTATCAGCTCTAATTCAGAGCTATAAAGTACCACTAAAACACTACCGTTAGCTGTGCTGGCAGCCAAGTCGCTACGATAAAACCCCCCCTCTAAACCTGCATTACTAAAAGCAATATAATCCGGTCCATAATGTTCAAACTGCCATGCAAATGCATGATTAAAAAACCGCTCTGTTTGCGCCAAGTCTGCTGCCGCAAACTCAACATAATTAATATGGTTTTGCATATTCATCTATTTCCCTGTAAAGCATTAATGCGAATAAATAATCCGCTTATTCTTGTTTACTACACAATATCACTACTCTCCCATTATATACGACCAATGTCTATTGGTTAAAAATAATACAGCACGTACATTTGACCTTGATACAATATGTTAACTATAGGAGATCATTATGATCAAGAAAATAATTACCGCGTCAGGTTTACTCTTTCTATTGCTTTTTTATTCACATAGTTATGCAAATAACTGCCACGACATCAACGAATATCCTAATTGGACTCAGAGCAATTGGGCTGGAGTTTATGATCATGCACTTGCTGGGGATAAAATGCACCACCAAGGTGTTCTATATCGTGCTAACTGGTGGACTAATGCAATACCTGGCAGCACTGGTGCTTGGCAAAAGCTGGGGTTATGTGAAACTCAACCTCCGGTACAAGGTGGGCCATTTAGTCGCCATGGTAAGCTCAGTGTATGTGGTACAACACTATGCAACGAAAGCAAAATACCCGTTCAATTACGAGGCATGAGTTCTCATGGGCTACAATGGTTTGGCTTAAATAAATGCCTAACAACAAAATCAATGGAAGTGTTAGCACAGCAATGGCAGGCAGATATTGTTCGCTTAAGTCTCTATGTTCAAGAAGGTGGCTATATAACCGACCCTGTAGGCTTTACAGAACAAGTAAACCAACTCATTACAATGGCTTCCAACCTTGATATGTATGTACTAATAGATTGGCACCAATTAAACCCTGGTGATCCGAACGAAAATTTACAAGCCGCTAAGCAGTTTTTCAATGATATTGTATTGGCTAATAAACACCGCAGTAATATTATTTATGATATCGCCAATGAGCCAAACGGTGTAAATTGGCAAAGTATTCATGATTATGCAATCGAAGTAATTCCTGTCATTCGTGACTTAGACCCAGACGCAGTGGTACTGGTGGGTACGCATGGTTGGTCAACATTTGGCGCATCTGATGGAGGCAGTTATATGGATATAGTGAATAGCCCGCTACCATTTGCCAATATTATGTATACCTTCCATTTTTATGCCGCATCTCATCGGGAGTTTCACCGTAATATGCTAGATAAAGCCTCTGATGTACTGCCTGTTTTCGTAACCGAATGGGGCACTCAGAATTACAAAGGTGAAGATGAAAATGACTTTGTTAGTGCGCAAGCTTATATTGATCTCATGGCCAATAAAAAAATTAGCTGGACCAATTGGAACTACTCCGATGATTGGCGCTCTGGTGCTGTTTTTAAAGCTGGCTCTTGCCAACAAGGTAACTTCGATGACTCACAATTAAAAGAGGCTGGAATATGGGTAAAGCAACAAATACTTAATGGTCGCTAATGAATGGAAGCCTATTGAAAGCAGGCTACTTGTAACTGTACAAGTAGCCATTAATATTTAAAACTTACCGACTACTTTGACGCTATCTGTTACCTTTGCACTATCAACATAACCAATCGCGTCGGTATTTGCTGCAACAAAGTCAATCACAGCTTGCTCACTGCCTAACGCTTCTGGAGGTGTTCCTTTGCCAGTAAATATCAACTTCGACCAATACGCCTTATATTGACTACTTGATTTACCGACTACATTAGCTGTGAACTTACCCACTGAGTCGCCACTGCTTAACCCGACAGCATTAACCTTAGTACCATCACTAAAAGACTTCATTTTACCTAAATAAATCTTTGCAATGGCTTCTTTGTCTAACGCAGCGTTATTGCTTGGGTTAATTATGACTGCTACTTCTGCCTGTATAGCGGCACTGACAGCTAATAGTGTGCCTGCCACAAAATATTTTTTCATATGTGCCCCCTAAAATACCAAATCAATAGCAACGGCTATCACATCATTGTCTTGATTACTTAGGTCGTTATCTAGACGGCTCCACTCGACCTTGAGCGCAGCAGATGGATGAAAATCATAACGCGCGCCCACAGATACTGTATTAGTGTCGTTATGAGCTGTTCGTAAAGCATTATTCATTGCATCTTTAATAAGAGGTGCATTGGGGTTAGTTGAGTCTGTCGAAACCCTTATTTGCTCTCCATTAGCTGCCGTAATGGTTTCAGGCACTTGATTAAAACGACTCGCTGGGTGTTCATCATCATTACCCTCGTAAGTTAAATGCACAGTCCAATCATTTATTCTATACCCAACCGAAATATAATATTGTGACTGCTCAGCAAGCAAGCTATTGTCTACCTCAATTTCGGTATATTCGCCATCAAGTAAAAAGTTATTATAATCAATTGCAAAACCTACACCGATGAACGTGCCATCATCTTCATTAATTAACAACTTATTATATTCATCTTGAATCCCAAATTGCTGTAATGCATTTGCCAAACCGGTTAACTGGGCTGAGTTGTCAAGACTAATGGTAGTTTCTGCCATAACATAGGAAGCTCGTAAAGTGAGCCAATCTCGAGTCATGGTCCAATTAAAACCAAGAATATCATTTAACTTACCACGGTCTTGACCAGTAACAGCGATAAAGTCCCCTTCAAAACGCCCATAAACAGCTTGCGCAGTAGAGTCCCAATCGCCAATTTGAGTGTTATGTAAAAGACTCAGCCCCGTTGGAGTAGAAAATGCAAAGTTATATACTGACTGAGGTGGACGTATCCATCTGTATGCGTAACCTACTTCAATAAAGTCTGAATAGCGAAACAAAGGTAAACGCATTTTACCAGCACTTATACGCAGTGAATCATTTATATCATAAGATACATACGCCCACTCAAACTTAGCATCATAATCATCCCGACCTCTAGAGACTATCTGAGCCGTAGCACTTAACCCATCTCCTAAGTCAGACGAAACCTGAATAGCGAACATACTTTCATTGCTAAATGATACTTCATCTTCATATCCAAATACGGCCATATTGTCATCAGAGGCAGAGCCTGCAACAATAGAAGCAAAACCGTTAATACGTAAATCGGCTCCATAAGCAGTACCATTTAAGGCGCAGCACAAAGCCCCAGCTATCAATTGTTTTTTCATTGTGTCATCCCAAGTGATAATTAATTTAATATCAATATCGACTTGAGTATAGGAGTGAATTTTATTTTTAACGTAGTAATCACGAAAAAAATCATGCCCAAGAGTTAGCCTTTAATTGATGATTCTGAATCATATTTTGAGAATGAGTACACCTTAGGTACAGCAAAATATAATAAGCCCTCTAAAAAGAGGGCTTATTAATATATGCTTATATAACTCGTTAGCCTAGTTTGCGCAGTAACCCTTGCGTATTTTGCCGCATCGTATTAGACACCATAAAATACCCAATCAACGCAACAAAGCCCGCACCTACGGCCGGGCCAAGCACCCATACATAAGGGTGCATTTTTCCATCCACGTCAAACAACTGCTGCTGAATGACCAATAAAGTAACATCGCTCACCAAAGCAGCAACAAGCCCTGCAATTGCACCTAATAATAAAAATTCATATAAGGTAGCCAATTTTATCAATCGCCCTCGGGCACCCAAAGTGCGTAATATCACCACCTCTTGCATGCGCTCTGCAAGACTAGCTTGGACCTGTGACACCAGTACAAGCGCGCCGCTGATCAGTACAATTGCCAGTACAAATCCAATTGCCAACGACACCTGAGCTATAATTGATTGCGCTTGTTCCAAGCGGCTTTTTATGTCAATCATGCTTATTGTTGGATAGCGTTGCAACAAACTACTAATTGCCTGCGTGTGACTATTATCAAGTTTTGCTGCACTGAAATATGTAACGGGCACTTTACCTGCCATATTAGGGCTTAGAATCATCACAAAGTTAGGCTTTAAAGTGCCCCAATCTACGCTTCTAAAGCTAGTAACCACCGCATCAAAACGCTGTTCATTAACTAAAAAGCTTATCTCATCACCTAACTCTAAGTCTAACCTCTCTTGCCACCCATCAAATACCGACACCTCAATACGCTCGCTTGGGTTATTGCTACCAAACCACTTACCTTGCGTTATTTCATTTCCTTCAGGTAATTCAGTTAGCCAAGTTAAGTTTGGCTCTCGATTTACACCTTCTCGTTCACTGTCCTCTTTTTCTTCACCTTCTTGGCGAGAAATTCTGCGCGCCAACTCTTCCCCATTAATAGCATCAACCCGCGCATTAAAGACCGGAAAAAATGCTTCGTGTGTTATGTTGTTTTGCTCAAAAAAGTCATCCAATGGCTGTACTTCATTTTGCCCAATATTAATCAAAAACATATTTGGCGCATCTGCTGGCACTTGTGTTTGCCAATCAGAGATCATGTCGTTTTTAAGTACCACTAAAAACAGCATTAGCTTAATTGCTAAGGCAAAGCTAATTAATTGGACAGCGTTAGCATTTGCCCGCTTTTGCAATGTAGCAATGGCCAGTGACCAGCTAGAGCCGGGGCTAAGCCCAAGCTTTCTTCCAGCACTAAAAACAAGACGGGATATACCAAATAATACGGCAATAACCAGTAACGTAGAGCCAAACAAAATTAGCGTAGTGAGTAATTGCCCACTAAACATCCACATTAATAAAAATATGGTCAACAAAGATAGACCTATATGAATGCGACTCAAAGCGAGCTTATCACCTAAGCTTCGACGTAAAACACGTAACGGTGGAATATCAAACAAATCGAGTAATGGCTTTAGTGAAAACATAAGTGCGCAAACAATACCGATAAACACCGATAGTAACCAAGGCCTAACACCTGCAACAGGTAGCTCTGTGCCCATAAACTTTGCTAAGTAAGCGGCTCCAATATGCTGCAACACAAAGCCTAATAACAAACCCACTAAAATTGAAAAGCCAGTAACTAAACTTAGATGCAATAAATAAATATTGCGGATCACTTGCCTACTTCCACCAAGCGTTTTCATCATTGCGACGGGGTCATATTGGCGCTCGCAATAGCGCTTTGCCGATACCGCCATCGCGACAGCTGCCAGCATAATTCCGAATAAACCAGCAAGAAGGAGAAACCGCTCTGCTCGTGCTAAATTGTTACCAAGCGGTGATTGCCTATCCTTTATGCCTTGCCATGATTGATTTGCTTTAAGTTGTGGTTTCAACCAAGCGTAGTAGTCACTTAATTGTTGCTCTTGGCCTGCAAATAGTAGCCTGTGAAACACTCGACTCCCGGGTTGAACCGCTTGTGTTGCTGCTATGTCATCGTAACTTAATAATACCCGACGATTGCCCGCTAACGAAAAAAACGGTGCATCAGGCTCGTTCACTAGCACTTTTGAAACAATGAAGTTTCCAGCTCCAAGTTCCACTTGGTCGCCAACTTTAAGCCCTAAACTATAAAACAACCCTTCACTTAGCCAAACATTGCCTTTGTTAGGCCCACCTCTTACTTCGTAGGGAGTACCATTAAGTTTATCCTTCAAAGTAACCACTCCTCTTAGAGGATATTCCGGTGATACTGCCTTTACAGAGCCCAATATAAGCTCTTCATTGGCAAACAGCATTGAATCAAAATACAGCATTTTTGCTGTTTCAAGCCCAAACTCAGCACCTTTAGCTAAAATGTGTGGTTCGATAGGGTGATTGCTGGAAAGACGACGATCTGCGGCGATAAAGTCACTGGTTTTTTGCTCTATGTTTAACCCTATTCGCTGCGTCACGGATGACAAACTAAACACGGTTAACACCGCCAGTGCTATTGCAGCAAAGATAATAGACAACTCACCTCTGCGAAACTCTCTGGCAAAGAGTTTAAATGCTAATTTAACCCACATAGGCAGCCTCTCCATTACGAATAGTTTCAAGCTTCCCAGCTTCAATATGGATAATACGGTCGCATTGTTTGGCTAGATGCTCATCGTGCGTAACCAATATAAGTGTTGTGCCGTTTTGTTTATTGAGATCAAACAGTAACTTTTCAACTAAATGACCATTTTTACTATCTAAATTCGCTGATGGCTCATCGGCAAATAAGATTTTAGGTGAACCAATAAATGCCCGTGCTATGGCAACACGTTGTTGCTCTCCACCTGACAATTGTGATGGATAATGCTCTAAACGATGTGACAGGCCTACTTTTTCCAGCAAGCTTAAAGCCTGCTGCTTTGCATTGCTATCTCCTGCCAATTCAGCGGGGAGCATCACATTTTCAAGCGCAGTTAAGCTTTGTACCAGCATAAAAGATTGAAATACAAAACCAACTTTTTTGGCTCTAAGTTGTGCTCTCGCCTCTTCATTGAGTTCACTCAATTGCTCACCATCTAAACAAATATCGCCCTTACTCGCTACATCAAGACCAGCAAGTAAGCTAAGTAACGTGGATTTTCCAGAGCCTGAAGCCCCAACAATCGCAACTGACTCTCCTGACTTGACAGAAAAATTGATATCGCTGAGGATAGTGAGCTCGCCCTCTAGGGTATTTACTGATTTAGTAAGCCCAGTGACGTTAATAATATTTAACTGAGAAAGTACTGACATGACGCGTTTTTTCCTAAAGTTCTTAGTGCTCTTTGCGCTAGCGCTACATCCAATTAGCAGTTTTGCCAAAGATAGAATTATGATTATTGGAGATAGCTTAAGCGCAGGCTATGGCCTTAAACAAGCACAAGCTTGGGTTAATTTGTTACAAAATAAATACGATACACAGCAAAAACCGATCGAATTAATTAATACAGCAATTAGTGGTCAAACAACAGATAACGCTTTACTTAAAGTTGACGCTTGGCTAAAAGCCCATAAACCAAGCCATGTGTTAATTGAACTAGGTGGCAATGATGGCATAAGAGGTTTCCCTGTTAAATTATTAAGAAAACATTTAACTGAGTTAGTCACTAAAAGCCAGCAAGCGGGTGCACATGTTGCACTTATGGAGATCCACATTCCTCCAAATCTAGGGCCACGATACACGCAAATGTTTACACAAAGCTACGAAAAAGTCTCCAAACAAACAGGTGCTTACTTAATGCCATACTTTATGTTGCCTATTGCTGTTAATCCAGCACTCATGCAAGACGATAACCTACATCCAAATGCCAAAGCTCAACCGTTAATTAGAGACTTTATGGAAAAAGAGATTGCAACTTGGTTAAGTAGTAGCAAACATAATAAATGAGTAGGTTAGGATTTTGAGAAAGGAGTTGGGCTGGTAATTCCAGCTCTGCCACCAAAATTGTGACGGAGCTGGTCTTTATTTACATGTTACTAATTTTAATAAAAATGGTATTAGGCATGTGCCTGAGTCAGCCACTTTATAAAACTTCTAGCATCGCTTGATGTTGAAAAACGCGTATTTTTCAAACCCGCTTTATCTGCAAAAGTAACACTACTTTTATTGACTGAGATTGACAGCACAGGCTGCGCTATTTGGATCACAGATCCATTATATTCATATGACATAGAAAACTCACAAACTTAATGCCAGCATTTGACTGGCAAATTTATATATAAGCTTCACTACAGTTTTGACGATATTCCCAACGGTCACGGTCTTTTTTAAGACAAGTTCTACCAGCGAGGATGTGCTGGCTATTTGGTCGCCGTACAATAATTCAGCTTTCGATTTTTTTAATGCTGGCTTACTGGATCAGGGTAAGAAAGGACATTACAAGTCGCTCTGTAAATTCACAAGAGCAAAACCAAGTTGATAAATATACCATTAAATAAAACTTACACACAAGTAATATTTTCAACATTTTACGTAAAACCCAACTAACTGCTCCAACTTTCCCGTGTTGTTTATAATCCTATTACTTTAGACAGGTGTGTACTCAAGCTTAAATCTACTTGATGACTTGGCGCTTTTAGTTCAACTAGCGCGTCATCAAAATCCCCTTTACTAAAGTGATCATAAATATTGTTTGATAACGCGTAAGGCTCACTCGGCATACCTAAAAATGGAAAGATCATCCTATCTAGCTGACCATCACTGTCTTTGTCATGAATAACATTTATGGCATATTTTCCTGCTGGTAGATTATTGAATACCACTAAAGTATTTGGCTTAGTTGGACTGACTACTTTTTTGGTAAAGTAATGCGCTTTCGGGTCGTTAATATTTAAACCTGCATGGAAGTCTGCACTATTGTCATGGATCATCACAAGTAATTGCCCTTCTTCACTATGGACATTACTGATGTTTATCACCAGTTGCGTCGCCTCTCCCCGCTTCGTATTCACGCTTTGCTTGGTTGTTGATTGGCACGCCATTAAAACCACACTAGCCGCCACCATTGTCAATATTTTATACATAAACTAACCTCCTTATTTTAGGGCGTGTTGATCTTTACTATATGTTTTTAACATAACAGCATTCATGTGTGATAAATATCATATCGATACGCTATTTTTGTAAAAATATGTAGACTTAGTAAATACCTACAAAAACTTACCCAATATTGAGATTTTATACAGACATGAACAAACCTAATATCACGATACATTATTGTGTGTTATGCCAATGGCTACTTCGTAGCGGCTGGCTAGCGCAAGAGTTACTTTCAACATTCTCCGATGAATTACAACAAGTTGCGCTGTCACCAGCATCAAAAGGTATCTTTCAAATTTACTATAACGATGAACTTATTTGGTGCCGAGTGCTGAATGGTGGTTTCCCAGATGCCAAAGTTTTGAAACGCAGAGTGAGAGACAAATTAGATCCAACGAGAAATCTAGGCCATATAGATAGCTAAAATATATATTTAGAGATTGATTATTAAATGGCATTTGGTTAATTTAATTAAACTTTCACAATACATTAGAAAGCTGCACTTAAAAATTAACTGTAAATTCACCGTGCTTTTGCAATAGAGGTGATATGCTGATATAACATGTAAAAAAGGTACATCCATCAATTGGATTAAATAATAAAAATGAAATTTAGTTTTAGCCATTTTGAATTTGACTGCGACGCTTTAGTACTCACTAATAAGGGTAAAGTTTTTTCGCTAAACGAAAAGCCAGCCAAATTACTCGCACTTCTCATCATGGGTGCCGATCGTATTCACAGTAAAGATGAAATATTAGAGACAGTTTGGCCCGGTCGTACTGTGACAAACCAAGTTGTCTTTCAAAGTATTGGTCACCTTAGAGCTCTGTTTGGTGATGATGCAATTAAAACCTTTTCTCGTAAAGGATATCAATGGCAATTGCCCCTGGTTCCGGTAAAAGACGATGATCATGCTAATAACAAAGCGCCAGAGCAAGAGGAACTATCAACAAACAAACACAATGAAAGACATGCTAATTCAAGCGATGAGCCCGCTGAACCATCGACACCATCAGCAAGAATTAATAGATCGACAGCAATTTGGCCTGTGGCAGCAGTTACAATATTGGGTGTACTCGCTGGCGTTTACTTCTTAGTTTGATCAATTTAAGCTAAACGCTCATTATTTAGGTCACAATGCCTAAATAATGGAAGCGGTATGTTAAATACATCAAACTGCGGACTAATCGTTATAGATATACAAGGAAAGCTGGCTCACAAGGTTGCCAATAGTTCAGAGCTTATCGCCAACACCAGAACGTTGATTCTAGGTTGTCAGGCGCTCAAACTGCCTATTCTTTGGCTGGAACAGACGCCTGATAAATTAGGTATTACAGTTAAAGAACTTGCGCAGCTAATGCCTTTTGAGCAGCCCATAGCGAAAACAACATTCAGTGGGTGTGCTAATCACACGTTTATGCAGCGATTAAGACATACCAATAAATGCCATTGGCTAATTTGTGGCATTGAAGCACATATTTGTGTGTACCAAACTGCCTCTGATTTGCTTGCATTGAACTTCAATGTAGTACTCATAGATGATGCTATTTCATCTCGTAGTGCCAGTCATAAAGCACTCGCCTTGCAAAAATTACAGCATAACGGTGCGCAATTAAGCAATATTGAAATGTGTCTGTATGAGCTACTAGCTGACTCACTACACCCCGAATTTAAAACTATTTTACAACTAATTAAGTAAAGAAACACAACATGCTACTTACTCAGCATGTTTTATATACAGGTATCCATTCATGGCAAGAGAGTATAAATCCTCTCAATTAAGTGGAGGTTACTGAGTAAAGGGGAGCATGATGTATAAAGATGTGCCCCCTTTTACGGCTCAAGGCTCATTCGTTACTTAACTCCATAGCTTGACTGGCAAGTACCGTTTGCAAAGCTTCATCCATTTTCTTTATGAAATCATGTTTATAAGGGAACTTACTGAGTGAATCTTTAACATAGCCTATATGTGCCGTGTGTCTAACAACGACTCTGTCTTCTGAAAGGTTATTTAAGTCAAACTCTGGGTGTAAGCGTTTAACATTTCTAAGCCCAAGCAGCGTTGAAAGCCTATCATTCACATAGCAATCAATACGCCGTTTTGCTAATTTTATTATGTTTGAATAAGTATCTTTATTTTCCCATAACTTGATCTTGCCTTGCTTACTGGCCTGTTCTAGTCCATCATCTAAGATCATATACCCCGCATTTAAACCCACATTAATAGGACTAGCCGTGGTATCTCTAGTTTCTATATCAACCAAAGAAACACCTTTATTACAAAAGGCGACCACCACTTCTTCAAGCAGAGGAACAGAATATGGCCAAATAAAGGGTCTGCGCTTAATATGTTTGTAAGGTGGCATTAATGCAAAGCTATCACCATTTTCAAGCGCCGCTAATCCTCTCTTCCAAGGTACAGGGTGTAATTCTACAATATATTTATCATCAATTAACTTGATTGCTTGGCGGACTAAATCTACATAAACACCGGCAAGCTCGCCGTTATTTACATAAGTATAAGGTGGGTAACTTTCGTCAACCAAAATGGTCACTCTGTATTGTGGTTCAGCTTGAATTGGCCAGATAATCATCGCTATCAAAAGCGTCATTAATAGCGACCAAAAGTGCGCTTTTTTTCGCATAATAATCTCTTACCCGCTTTCACAATGAATTTCTACTAAGTGTGAAACCACTCTAATAACATCACACATTTAAATCATCTCCTCACAAACTACGTTATAGGCAGCGCCTGATGCTACAAGGTAAACTTAGACAGTAATGTTTCTTGTTCGTGTGCGTGTTCGGCCAATTTATCGCTAGCACGGTATTGCTTGTCAGCAAAACTGCCCACTTCAACACTAATATCATTAATATAGTTAGTGTTTTTATTAATTTCCTCAATAACCACACTTTGCTGCTCTATCGCAGTAGCAATTTGAATATTCCTATCCATTAGCTCTTTCACCGCTTCTGTTATTTCGTCTAGCATATCCGTTGCTTGTTCTGTTTGCTCCACACATAACTGTGTTTTATCACGGCTACTCCCCATTGACTGTTGCACTTGGCCAGAAGACACTTGAATTTGGTCAATCATGGCTTTAATTTCAGTTGTAGATTCTTGTGTTTTTGATGCTAAAGAGCGAACTTCGTCAGCCACAACTGCAAACCCCCGACCTTGCTCACCTGCACGTGCTGCTTCAATTGCAGCATTTAGAGCCAATAAATTTGTTTGTTCTGCAATTCCGTTGATAACGGATAAAATATTCTCAATACTTTGACTATATTCAGCCAACTGTGTACTGAGCGTATGCGACTGCTCAATATCCTGCGCAAGTGCAGTTATCTGCTCTTTGGCTTGCAAAAATACACTTTGCCCTTCGGCCGTTTTATCATTTACATGCGTTATAGAACTGGCTGCTTGCTGAGCATTGCCTGCAATTTCAGTAGACGTGGTACTCATTTGGTGCATTGCAGTGGCTAAGCTCTCAATTAAGCTAACTTGCTCATCGAGTTTTTTCATTGAATCAGTAGAAAGTGATTTGGCAGAATCACTACTACTGACTACCTGATCAGCACGTTCTTTTACACTAGAAACTAACTGCTGAAGAGATGCTAAGAAAAGGTTAAATTGGCGCGCAACCACACCACACTCATCCTCATTAACAATTTTAAGACGACGTGTTAAATCTCCACCACCGCTTGCCATGCCTGTAATTGCCTGCTCTAAATCTTTTAATGGTTTAAGTAAGTGTAGTGCTAAGGTACGCACACAGATAACGCCAAATAACACTGCTATCACTGCAATGATCAATGAATTTATCGTAATATCGAATAATGTTTCGTAAGCTAGCGATTTATCTATTAACACAGCTAGATACCAGTTTGTCCCAAAATCATTATCCAAAGCATGTAAATAAAATAACTTTATACCATCTTTAGTTGCTACTTCGGTCAATATATCCTGTTTTGAAATCGACAGTTCAGGATAGATTTGCTCAATGCCTTGACCATTAAATTTTGGATTCTGGTGAGTTATAATTTTGCCATTACTGTCAACAAGAAAGGCATATCCAGTATTGTCAAAATTCACAGCATTAACGCTTTTGGCGATAACATCAAGGCTTATATCTCCACCAACAACGCCTTTTAATTGACCATTAGCTGTGATGGAGGATACTACTGACAGTAACAACTCCCCAGTTGCTGCGTCTATATAAGGACTTGTAAAAACAGTGTTTTCTTGTTTTTTACCAAGCTGATACCAGCCTCGCTGACGAAAGTCAACACCAGGAGGGTTTTGCCTATTTGGGTTATTTGAACGCAACTGTGATTCATTTTCTAAGGTGCCAAAAGCAAGTAAAAACTCTTCCTTTAAAAACGGTGTGTTTAGCTTTTCTTGAAACTGCTCAACACTAAAATTTTGCGCCAGCTGGCTTTTTATCACATTAATTTGGCTTGCTTTTATCGCTAACCAATTATCAATACTAATGGCTAGCAGTTGCGTACTGTCACTGACGTGAGCGTGTGTCTTAGCTTTGACTGAGTTACTCACAAACCAATACGTTGACCATGTAGTAATTGAAATTATAAGTAAAATAACGACAGCAGAAGTAACGGAGAACTTGGTGCGGATCTGCATTTTTTGACACCTAAACAAAAATTAGCCTGATTTCAAAAGTGTTGTCTATAATTCGGTGAATGGCAACTATCTAAAGTGAAAGCGATGCGAATTATTAATCAATATATATTTGCTCTAGCAGCTCTTGCAGTTTTATTCACCAGCCAAACGGTAAGTGCAGCACCTGCTGTTACCATGGCAGATATTGAAGCATTAGAAGCTCAGCTAGAAAAACTAAAAGCACGACTACTAGAACAAAACAAACAACCCAAAACTGTTCATAAAACACCCCAAAATACGACAATAAAACCCCAGCAATCAACCCAAACCAAACCTATCACAGAAACAACGATAGATGTTTATGCCACCATCAGGCCAACCTTTGGCTTAATTGATGAACAAACACAAAGCAATTGGGACATAAGAGACGCACTGTCTCATAGCGGTTTTAAGGTGACACATGAATTTGCTGATGGATGGGCTGCTGAACTCCACGGCGAGTGGGGGATAGATTTAGCTAACGAAGGCAACTTTGGCAAATCTAGGCGTGCTTATACCGCTATTTCAACACCCTACGGTCGCTTTGGCATTGGTAAACAAAGGCCAGCACAATACCTATTTATTGCCGAATACGTGGATATTTTTAACCATTCAGCCAGCCCTTTTGCCTATGATCCTGAAAGCATTTTCTTTGTTGATAACTTGCTCAGTTACCGCCTAGATAAAGGCCCATTTACTTTTGTTGCCGTGGGGCAATTTGATGGCAATAATGGCGATAATCAAACTGATTTATTTAATACCGGGCTAAGTTATGATGCGCATGGCTTTCATGCTGCAATCACTTATCAACACAATGACGTTTATGACAGTGATATCCAACTGGGGGAAAACCGTATTTGGGCCAGCTCTTTCGCCTATGAATTTACAGATAAGTTCTATGGTGCGGTGTCTTATCAAGATAAAGACTATGACCGAATTAACAATACCTTATCTAGACAAGGACATACATTTGACTTGTCACTCGCTTATCGACTAGCCAAACATTACAAACTTAAAACGGGTATTTTTGATTTTAGCGACGGTTACCATAGCAATGATGCCAATAATCAAAGCTTTGATGGCTACAACATCACACTTGAATGGCTACCAACTCCGCCATTGAGAGTGCACCTAGAGTATTTAAATAAATCGTTCGATAACCAACATGATATGCAATCAATATCCGTTGGCTTTCGTTATGACTTTAAGCATCAGTGGCAATATCAATAGGTCGGTTTAATTACCAAGTTACTGCATCTAAGAATGCTGAATTATTTAGGTTCCATTTAGATCTGTATTTTAAATGTGATCTGTGGCTGAGACTGCTCATTTGTTTTGCTGTAATGAGAGGAAAGTAGCTGATTCTTTGCCAACTTACGAAACATAAATATTTTATCAGAGGCTGTTGAACTTTAAAGTATGGATTTTGTTCAAATCAAAGGCTTCCATTACGCGAAATGACAAAGTAGTGGAAGCCTTAAGTTGAACCCTTTGGGTATTTTTCTACGTTATCATATGGCTTACATAGACTAACTATGGATGCAGGCTCTGCCTAGGGAGAATACCCGAATGACTTCAGAAAAAGCACACAGAAAAGTTCCCCCCTACTCACTCAATTTTTTAATGCTAAATCATCAAAAGAATAAGCAAGTTAAGTAATTAGCCAACAAATAAACCGACGGCGTAAAAACGAATGAGTTTATTTGCGAGTGACTCCATCATTGGCTACCTTTACTTACAGCCATATGGAAATAATCAAAATTAGGAAAGCTTGTGAATATACTGTCCGTTGACGATAACCCTCAAAACAGAATGGTTCTTGAAAAGGCACTCTCTAAGCAATACGACATTACTTCTTCCAATGGCAGTGATCCCATACTTGAGCTAATGGAAACACATCAGCCTCAAGTCGTTCTAATGGATATTATGCTAGGCACTAACTATACAGGTTACGACTTAGTCAAAGAAATCAAAGCACACGGTGCATACAACGAATGTGAAATTATCTTTATCTCGGCATTAACATCAAGCGAAGACAAATTAACCGCTTACGGCAGTGGTGGAGATGACTACATTGCCAAACCAGTAGACTTCAAAGAGTTACGTGAAAAGCTCAAGCGAGTTGAGCTGCGTATATCTGAGCGCAATGACTTAAAAGAAATGTTTGAAATGGCCTCTTCCACGGCTTTTACTTCCATGCAACAAGCAAGTGAGTTGGGTGAACTGGTTACCTTTTTTACCGACAACCTTGAGGTGTCTGACCTTAACATACTGTTTGAAAACATAAAGCACTACTACGCAAATGCAGGCGTAACTTGTTGTATTGAGTTTCGAGTCGCGGGCCAACATGAGCAATTCCCCAAGCAAACTATCACCGATTTGGAAAAAGAAATTCTCGAATTAGGACGAAATGCTAAACGTATTGTGCCCTTTGGTTCGAACTTATTATTTAACTCTCCAAATTGCTCAATGCTCGTTAAGGGTATCCATGCAAATGATGAAGATGTTATTGGCCGTCTTCGCGATAACTTTGCCATTTTACTTACAATTATTGACAGTCGAGTCGACTTTATTGAAGAACAAGTTGAAAAAAGCAATATACGACAAAAAGCACTCAATAACCTTAAAAGCCAGCTAACCGATGATTTTGGTACGATCAAAACGCTCTGCTTCAACCAAGATGCACAGATAAAGCAACTCGTTAATGACTTATCCCAAGCGGTACAACTTAAAATTATTACCTTAGGCTTAGATGAAGAGCAAGAATCAGAGTTGATGTGCTTAGTAGATGAAACAAAAGAAGTTGTTGAAGAAACATTGGGATTATCTTTTGTGCTAGAAGACAAACTTAGAAATATCACTGACCGCCTAAAAGCCGTTGAATAACAGCCAATATAAAGCAATCTACAACCAACAAAGTTATTTTATATTCATAAACTAGGTCACTAACAGTGGAAGAGATACGACACAATTCAGTTATCCTTGCTATTGATGATAACCCAACAAACTTAAAGTTATTGCACCGGTTGCTCAGCGCTAGGGGTTATCAAAATGTGCATTTACTGTCTGACTCTCGCGAAGCTGTAAATACCTTTTTAGATTTACAACCTGATCTCATTTTGCTTGATATCAATATGCCTGATTTAGACGGCTTTGAAGTCATGGATGCATTATTTGCACTCAACTTAAAATTAATGCCTCCAATAGTCATTATCTCTGCACAACAAAGCATTGAAAGTACATTAACAGCTTTAAGAAAAGGTGCGCGAGATTACGTTTCAAAACCATTTGAAAAAAATGAACTTCTCATGCGAGTACAAAACTTATTAGATGCGCATCTAGCCCACAAAATGCTCAACGATCAAGCACAAGTACTTGAGCAAATGGTCAACCATAGGACAAAGGAACTGCATAGCACGCGGTTGAGTGTTGTACAAAGGCTCGGTATGGCCGCTGAATATAAAGATGAAGAAACAGGTAACCATATTCTACGTATGAGTCATATTTGCATGCTGCTGGCACAACAACTTGGCTGGTCAGATTACAGGTGTAAACTATTACTCCATGCAAGCCCTATGCATGATATCGGTAAGATTGGTATCCCTGACTCCATCTTATTAAAAGCAGGCCCATTAGACCCACAACAGTGGGAAATAATGAAAACACATGCTCAAATTGGAGGAGAGTTGTTAGGTGGTGACAACTCAGATTTGATGATTATGGCAAGAAGTATCGCCTTAACACATCATGAAAAATACAATGGTACAGGCTACCCGTATGGACTCCAACAAGAAGAGATCCCTATAGAAGGCAGAATTGCTGCAATTGCAGACGTATATGACGCCTTAACCTCTACTAGGCCCTATAAACAAGCTTGGAGTACCGAAGCGGCTTTAAATTACATAAAAGAGCAAAGTGGACAGCATTTTGACCCAACTATCGCAGAAATATTTTTGAGTAACGTGCAACATGTTTTACATATTAAAAACCGCTTTCAAGACTAGGCTTATTGTCAGCAGCATAGTTGTCATTAATTTTATTTAGTCCAAGAATAATCAGGAGTGTAAGTAAAATGTATACCGAACAAAGCTTACTCCACAAGCTGAAAACTTTAAGCACACAGCTCAAAGGTATAAATGAAATACAACCAACATCCATAAAAGAAGTGCTCGAATTAAGCAAGGAACTTAGTAAGGCTCAAAGAGGTGTTGGTATATTCCCTGAGTCCGCTTTACAGGATTTATTATCTAGTTTAGACACATACCTTGAGCGACCTAATGCTTCCCTTACTTATCTGCTCATAGAAAGAATTGAAGAAATTTGCCGCATCCTAGCTCAAAATAATATGTTCGTTAATAATATGCATGTTGAAGTGATAAAAAAAAATACAACACAGTTGTATAACAAAGCACTGATCATTGACAGTTGTCATGAAGACGGAACAAAACTAGTCTCAATAATCAATAAATGTGATTACGATGCCGTATTAATTAGTAATACGAATGAATTAAGCGCCTACCTTCATGCTCACGAACATTCATCATCTCCCCTTATAATTATTTTAAAGTGGAATGATGCTGTAAATGAGCCTGAACTACTTAGAAAAATAACAGAAATAAAAAGCGTACTTCCTGCCAATGCTTTATTGCTATTAATGTGCCAAGCCATAGATATACAATTTAGGCTCAAAGTACTCAGAACAGGCGTTGATCGATACATCCGCATACCTAACCATGAGACTTACATTACTTCAATCGTTAACTCTGTATCAGATATGAAAAAACAGTCTCCATATCGTGCACTGATTGTTGATGATAATAAAATTTTTTTACGCTTGTACGCTGATCTACTAAAGTCACAAGACTTTGAGACCTATGAGTTTCTAAACCCTATGGAGGTACTCAAACATTTAGAAAAAATGCAGCCTGACGTTATTATTCTTGACTATCATATGCCTGATATCATGGGTCCGGAGCTGGCAATTTTACTTCGGGAACAACCCCAATATGTTGACGTACCTATTGTTTTTATCTCAGCTGACACCGATTATACGTCTCAGTTATATGCTCTAAAAACTGGCGCTGACGACTTTTTATTAAAACCGGTTGAAAATGAACATTTTTGCGCCTCAATTTTAGTTAGAGCCAGACGGTACCGCTTAAAAGCAACCTTAAAAGAAAACCTACAAAAAGAAGTCTATGAGAGAGACAAAGAACACCAAGCCATTAATTCACACGCCATCGTAAGTATTACCGATAAAAAAGGAGATATCATATATGTAAATGACTATTTCTGTCAGATCAGTGGTTATACAAAAGAAGAATTAATAGGAAAAAACCACCGTCTTATTAAATCTAATGTGCATGATGAAGCTTTTTACAGAGAAATTTGGAGCACAATAAAAAGTGGCAAAACTTGGCGAGGGGATATTTGTAATAAACAAAAAGAAGGTGGCCTATATTGGGTAAATTCTACCATCACCCCTATGGTAGACAAAGAGGGTAAGCCTTATCAATACATCTCTATTAGAACCGATATAACTGCCAATAAAATGCTGCAACAAGCGCTCCAAGCCATGGTAATTAGCACATCCACAACCATTGGCACGGAATTTTTTGAACAAACAACACAAGGGCTCACTTTAGCAACAGGTGCTACCACTAGCTTTATCTCAGTACCAACAAATAACCCCGGCATAATGAAAACAATTTCATTATTTCATGATGGTGAATTACTAAATGAATTTGAATATGAACTCAACGGCACACCGTGTGAACAAGTAAAAAATAATGAAATCTGCTTTTACAAAGAGAATGTACATAACCAGTTTCCAAAAGACACATTTCTAAAAAGTAATAATATTGAAGCTTATATTGCTGTACCACTCATATCAGCTCATGGTGAAAGGTTAGGCCATATTGGCTTAATGAGCGATAAAAAGCTGTTTAACTCTGATTACATAGTGTCGTTATTAAGCCTATTTGCGGATCGTGTTTGCTTAGAAATGCTCCGACTCAGAAACGAAGCAATGCTTGTTCAAGCTAAAGAAGAAGCTGATAGAGCCAATAGAGCTAAATCAGAGTTTCTATCTAATATGAGTCACGAACTACGCACACCTCTTAATGCCATTTTAGGGTTTGGCCAATTGCTTGAAGCCTCAGACAGTATAGCTCAGAGTGACTTAGAAGATGTTGATGAAATCCTAAAAGCCAGCAGGCACTTACTACATTTAATAAACGAAATTTTAGATTTATCAAAAGTAGAGGCAGGTAAGTTTAACATTACAAACAAAACCACAGACGTCACCCAAATCGTTGCAGAATGTACTAAATTAATTGCAGCTCAATGCTCTGAAAAAACACTTACTTTGCATGTTGAGCAAACGTCAAAAGTCTTCGCTTTATGCGATCCTTTGCGACTAAAGCAAGTACTTATCAATTTGCTCTCCAACGCCGTAAAATACAATCGTAGTAATGGAGAAGTATGTATTACAGTCTCAAGTAATGATTATGGTTGCTCTATCTCAGTTGCAGATACAGGTGTGGGTATGACTGAACAAGATTTAGAAAAAATTTATGAACCCTTCAACCGCCTTGGTGCTGAAGACTCAGAAACAGAAGGTACTGGTATCGGACTCACACTGACCAAAAAGTTAGTTGAGTTGATGAGTGGAGAGCTACTCGTAGAGAGTGAACTTAATGTAGGCAGTACCTTCACAATAATGTTGCTAAAAGAGCAAGTTAAGCCAGATTATTAGCGGCAAAAATAAGTGCAGCAGCATTCATGAGGTATATAAGCAATAATGAAAATATCTGAATCAGTCCCCTATCCATATATGGTTACGCTACTTGTAACCATGTGCATGGTTACCTTGTATTTTTTCGCGCAGCAACATTTTACTGAAAACTCACTTAATACACTCTCAGCAAACCAACTACAGCAATTAGAAAATACGCTACAACGATTTGAGGCTTCATCAAAACACCAAAAACCAAAAGCTTTATTTCTTGCATGGTCAGCTCCCTCGGGCATAAAGCGCACAAATACGACGTATGAGTATTTAATCTCAACAAAAAGCACCAAGGTACTGGCTACCACAAACAATGTAGATATGAGTAAGCGACTAGCAGAAATTAGCCCTTATGCGAGTCGTTTTGAAGGCTTAAAAGAGTCTGAACTGGCCATTTTTAGTGATAGAACTGTGCTTCATGGCGCAATAAAAGTGTGCAGTACAGATGCCTCGGCTCAAAGCTTGTGCTACCTCTACTATGTAAAATATAATTTACCGCAGCGTTTAACTGCATTACAGTTCGACTTTTTACTGCTTTTTATCGGATCTGGAATACTCTTAATAGTACTCATCACCAGTTATATAAAGTTAAAAGTTCGCCCGCTAAACAAAGCACTTTTAGATTTTCCAAGCGCTCAAAAGTTCGACAATAAAACAGGAGATGAATTTTCCAAAATTGTACAAAACCTTTCCTCCATAGAAGCACAAAGTAAGGCTGATAAACTACAACTAGAAACTGAACTATCGCAAAAAGAAATCCTATCTTCTCAACTTCACTCTCAATATTCCCGTATATCAGCCATTATCAATACGGTTGTAGATGGCATTATTACGATAGATAAAAATGGCATTGTAGAAACCTTTAACCCAGCGGCACAAATCATCTTCGGCTATCAATCAAGTGAAGTGATAGGAAAAAATGTAAAGATGCTCATGCCCTCTCCTTATCAAGAAGAACACGACCATTATGTTGCGAATTACTTAAAAACAAATAAAGCAAAAATAATTGGCTCTGGAAGGGAGGTACTTGGTCAAAGAGCCAATGGTGAACTATTCCCGATGGAGTTATCCGTCAGTGAGATGAGCGTTGACGGCCAAAGAATGTTTACAGGGATTGTCAAAGATATTTCAGATATTGCGCAGCAAAAATCACTTTTAAGTGACCAAGTTGCTCGAATAAAAGCCATTATTGAAACAGTTATTGACGGTATTATTACCATTAATGACAAAGGGCTAGTCGATAGCCTTAACCCGGCGGCAGAAAGAATATTTGGTTACAAAGAACATGAAGTCATTGGTAACAACATAAAAATGTTAATGCCTGCGCCATATCAGCAAGAACATGATCAGTATCTAGTTAACTACATCACTGGCGGCGAAAAAAAGGTAATTGGTTCTGGGCGCGATGTGTTAGGCAAACGAAAAGATGGGTCCATTTTTTCTATGTCACTGGCCGTCAGCGAGATGGATGTAAATGGCGAGCGAATGTTTACCGGCATAGTCAGAGATATATCGGGTATCGCCCAGCAAAAAGCACTACTTGACGACCAAGTGTCAAGAATCAAAGCAATTATTGAAACCGTTATCGACGGTATTATTACAATCGATGATAAAGGCCTAGTAGATAGTTTTAATCCTGCCGCAGAAAAAATATTTGGCTACCAAGAACCTGAAGTGATTGGTAAAAACATTAAAATGCTTATGCCTGCGCCTTATCAACAGGAGCATGACCAGTACCTAGCTAATTACATGACCAGTGGCATAAAAAAAATAATTGGGTCCGGCCGTGAAGTATTAGGAAGAAAAAAAGACGGCTCCGTTTTTTCTATGTCACTCGCCGTGAGTGAAATGTTTGTCGGTGACAAGAAAATGTTCACTGGTATTGTGCGTGATATTACCGAACAAAAAAAATATGAAGCAGCATTGAATCAATACCGCCAAGACTTAGAAGAACAAGTTAAACAAAGAACCAGTGATCTTGAAGCTGCCACTAAACAAGCACAATCAGCAAGCCATGCTAAGTCTAAATTTTTATCTCGAATGAGCCATGAACTTAGAACGCCACTTAATGCAATCATTGGTTTTACACAACTTTTAGAGGAGGAAAACTTAACCCTAAGTCAAACTGATAGCCTTAAAGAAATCTCAACGGCTGGCAAAGATCTAGCTCTTATGGTCAATGAAATTTTGCAAATCGCATCAATTCAAACGGGTAATTTATCACTGAGTTTGGAAGAAGTGTCACTCAACGAAAGTTTGCAAGAATCTATTGAGCAACTATTACCCGCTGCAAATAATAAAAACATCTCAGTGTCATTTGATAATGATATTCAATTTTACGTCAAGGCAGACTATGCAAAGTTAAAGCAAATTATTACCAGTCTTATTGATAATGCCATTCGATATAGTAATGACCGCAGTAGCATCTCAATCACGTTAGTGAGAAATCATAATGATGTAAGTACCCACATTATCGATACAGGTATTGGCATATCAGCTCGAAGACTTAAGCATATATTTGAACCATTTGAGCGTGGGGGCGATCAGTACACTGGTGAAGAAGGAGTTGGTATTGGATTAACAATCGCAAAAGAGTTTACCGAGGCTATGGGCGGCTTCATGCGTATTCAAAGTACAGAAGGTGAAGGCACCACTGCTACTTTTGACTTACCACTAATAAGAGAAGAAACGCTCTCCCAGAGTAAGATTAATAGCGTACTCTATATCGAAGACAATGCGACAAATAGAAAATTGATGAAGCGACTTGTTAATCGCTTTGACAATATTGTGTACCATGAAGCAGTCAACGGCTACAGCGGTATAGAAGCCGCTAAATCGCTCAAACCCAGCTTAATTTTATTGGATATAAATTTACCCGATATTTCAGGCTATGAAGTATTTCAAGCCCTCAAAAACCATGATGATACCAAAAACATTGCTATTGTAGGTATCTCAGCAAACGCGATGTCTACAGATCAAGACAAGGCAAAAGACCTTGGTTTCACAAGCTATATTACCAAACCCATTGAGCTTGATGAATTGAAAGCAACGTTTGAAACCTTACTACATTAGGATTCAGTTATGACGGGTTATATTACGTTTCTTGTGTAACTGCATCAGATTTGGATAAGGCTTGTTAAATAGAAAAGGCTATAACTTACATTACTTATATGAAAATAGTGATATTTCATTCCATACCTAGGTGTTTTTATACCAATTGCATTAAATAAATGATCAGATATTACGATAGATAAATCATTTAATAACTAGGCAGGAATTTCCAATTTAATAAGCATAAAATAATACTTTTAGGTTCGTTTAATGTAGTGTTGTTGAAACTTGCTTACAGTTTATTGCTCAATTTTTGAAGTGACTATTCATGATTTTTTGGTACATTACAAACAAATCAGAGCGCGAGCACACTTTGTTAATTTCTGTTAACCAAACAAGAGCTCTGTTCTAATGTTATCGTCAAAATTAGCAGCAACAAGCTTGCTGCGAATTGAGCCTTTGCTTTTTGTGTGCTGCTTAACCATATTGCGAACAACTCGCCTAAATAGCGCCATATGCTGAGCACTTAATGGCTCATGGATTTGACAGTTGTCTTCCTTACCTATAGTCATACCATTATGATTATATAACCTTTGCGAATTGTGGTAATCCATCAATTGAAAGCTGATATCTTAAGTTCTGCGCGGCTATATTAATGCGTCTAAATGTGGCAACGACCACTTTGTATTTCTGGTACGAAGAAGACTGCCAAATAAAGTTCATATTTATTCATGTGAACTCTCAAATTGCAGCTGGCATAAACGCTTGTATAGCGGGTCAGAGTCGATTAAAACGTGATGCTTACCACGGTTAACAATTCGTCCTTTATCCATCACAACAATACTATCAGCGTGCTTTACAGTAGATAAACGATGCGCGATTATCAAGGTTGTGCGCTGCTTCATTAATTCCACCAAAGCAGCCTGAACATGATACTCACTCTGGGAGTCTAGTGCGCTTGTTGCTTCATCCAGCAATAAGATTTTAGGGTCTTTTAAAATAGCACGCGCAATAGCAATACGCTGCTTTTGACCACCTGAAAGTCTAACGCCTTGCTCTCCTAAAAAACTACTGTACCCTTGTGGTAATGCCTCAATAAACTCATGAGCATGCGCTTTTTTTGCGGCTCTAATAACTTCCTCATCACTCGCTGAAGGTTTTCCATAGCGGATGTTATGCATTACATCCGCACTAAAGAGTACAGGGTTTTGAGGTACTGATCCCATCAGTGCCCTCAAATCAGATAAAGATATATCACGAACATTAAAGCCATTAATGCTTATCATTCCCAGCTGCGGATCATAAAAACGCTGTAACATTTCAAACAATGTACTTTTCCCAGCTCCAGATGGACCCACAATGGCTAACACCTCACCGTGATTTATCGTTAACTCAATTTTATCCAATGCTAACTGTGTTGGCCTTGAAGGATAACTAAACGATAGCTGTTTAATATCAATGGTCATATCGGCATTCAAAGCCAATTTTTCTGGTTGTAATGCACTGGGTAAATTACTGTCTACTTCGAGCAAATGTAATAACCTTTGGGCTGCACCTGCTGCACGCTGTAGTTCAGAGTAAACTTCAGCGATGGTCGCAACCGACATGGCCACCATAACCGCATAAAAAGCAAAGGCAGCTAACTCCCCCGCCGTTATTTTGGCCAAGATGACATCATTTCCCCCAACCCAAAACATCACTGTAATGGCACTAAAAATAAAGAAGATGGCAATAGCGATTAAAAATGATCGGTGCCTAATTGTTAATTTAGCAATACCAAATGCAGATTCAACTTCGTTTGAAAATGCCTGATACTCAGACTTTTCTTGTGTATAACTTTGCACCACTTTAATGTTTTGGATTATTTCACCGGCATAAGTGCCTATATCAGCGATAGCATCTTGACTGCTGCTGGCGAGCTTTCTTACTTTTTTACCAAAAGCAAACATAGGCAGCAATACCAAAGGAACAAACGCAATAACAATGAGCGCCAGTTTAAAGTTAGTGATAAATAGCATTATCACACCACCGATCAGCATCAGTGTACTGCGCAATGCCATTGAAAATGACGAACCTATAATAGACTGCAGTAAGCTGGTATCGGTGGTTAGTCGGGAGGTTATTTCGCCACTACGGTTATCTTCAAAGTAGCTCGGGTGTAAAAATACTATTTTTTCAAATACCGCTTTACGTAAATCCGCAACAACTCGCTCTCCTAACCAACTCATTAAATAAAAACGAAAAAACGTACCAGTGGCTAATAACAGTATCAGTACTATCATGCTCAGTACGGCGCTTTGTAATTGCGCTGATGAATTTGCTACAAAGCCACTGTCGACCACAAATCGTACACCTTGGCCAAGAGACAAAGTAACTGCAGCGGTCACAACCAATGCGAGTAAAGCTAATAATGCTATTAGTTTATAAGGTTTAATAAATGAAATAATAGGTAAGATACTTTTTATCGGCTCTTTTGTATTCGCCACTTTTTTTGCTGTGGTTAAGTTACTCATTAACTATTTTTCCTTTGCTGAAGTCTTTTCCCCCAGCGTTTTTAAAACAATAAAATACCGTTACTATGGTATAAAAGCATGTTAAACGGTTCCATCTAGGTGATATAAAGCTAAAAAGTAATCGCTACTTGAGTGCCAGAGCTATCGCTCGTTAAGGTGTATTGCAAGGTAAGCTTTTCACACAAGCGTTTGACGATATTCAAACCTAATCCCAAACCTTGACTGTTTTTGCCTTTAACACCTGCTTTAAAAACCAATAACTGTTCGTCATTCTTAATGCCTTGCCCTGTATCTTCAATAAGTAGCGTATTATTTGCAAAGGAAATGGCAATACGCCCTTGCGTTGTATATTTAAATGCATTGCCAAGTAAATTATTTAATAAAATTAACAAACTTGTTTTCTCTACCGGTACTTCTACGAGGCTACCAACATCAACTGTTAGTTCAATGTCTTTACCATCGAGGTGCTCGTATTGCTGTATTATGCTTTGCTCAATCGCAGCCAGTAGCCGACTATTTCCTTGCCCTAGCTGATCTTCACGTGCCAGCGCAAGCAAAACCGTGAGGCTTTGCTCTATTTGTTGTTGAGCTGAATCAATACGTTGAACCAAAGATATTTGCTGTTGATCTAAACTGGTTTGCTTTAATAATGTTAAAGCGCCTTGACTTATCGTCACTGGCGTTCTTAATTCATGAGAGACATCTCGGGTAAAGACCTGCTCTCGACTAATGAAAGCCCGAATTCTATCTAGGGCTGATTCTAGCGTTTTTGCAAACGTGCCTATTTCATCGTTTTTGAACTCAGTTGCAAACCCTTGAGGCAGTTTATCAACAGGCGCATTGTTGAGTATAACCATTAAATTATCTAAGGGCTTGAGCAAGCGCTTCGCTATTTTATATGAAGCAAAGCCCATAATAATGGCGATTAAACAGGCAAAAGCACAAACAAAAAGCAAAAAGTACACCATCCCCTCAGTGATCTTTCGAACCACTAAATGATCACTCACTTCTGCCAGTAGATATCCCTGCTGCTGTTTTAACTTTAAAAGATGAAAGTGTTGATCATTTTCACCTGCAAACTCTCTGCGATTTGGCTCTTCAAGCAACAAACTCAAGACCACGCTAGGTAGCTGCGCTTGGGTTTGAAAGTAACGAATAAAATCAAGCTTTGGCTGGGCAACCTGCCCTTGAGAGAGCTGTGTTTGCACAACCTTAGCTTCATCTTTAAGTAAGTCGTAAAAAAACTGGTCCTCAATGTTATATGCAAACAAAAAGCTACTTAGACCAAATAGAGCACTGGTAAGTAACGTGCTCCCTACAAAATAGATAACGATACGGTTACGTAATTGAGCTGTTTTCATCACTAACCTACTTAATTTACTCAGAAACTGAAATGTCTAAAGCAAAGCCCACTCCGTGAAGCGTTTTGATAACCGCCTTAGGGAATGGCTTATCGATGGCCTTACGCAATTGGTAAATGTGTGAACGTAATGCATCCGAATCAGTGGGCTCATCAGCCCAAATTTTGTCACATAACTCGCTACGGCTTAAAGCTCTTGGATGTGCTTCCATCAGCACACGTAGGATTTTCAGTGGAATGGGCTGCAAACTAATTTTTTTTCCTAAACGCTCAACAAGATGTGTTTGTTTGTTAAAAGTAATATCTCCAATGGTAAGCATATGCGTTGTATTGAGCATATGACGCTGTGTCAGAGCCATACAGCGCACCCATAGCTCCTCCAGCGCAAATGGTTTAGTTAAATAGTCATCAGCACCTTGCTCAAACCCTTGTAATTTATCTGCCAAAGTATCTCGTGCAGTCAGCATAATAATCGGAACATGCCTATCAGCATGTTGCCTTATTTTTTCACAAACCTGTAGCCCATCAATTTTTGGCAACATTAAATCAAGTACAATGCAATCATAATAATGTTCAAGCGCTAACGACAACCCTTGCTCTCCGTTGTACGCAAAATCGACCACAGCGTGCTTTGATTCAAAATAATCTGCAATATTACGGCTGATATCTTGTTGATCTTCAACCAGCAATACTTTTATAGAATTTGCAGGCATCGTTACTTCTACCCTGTATATGCTAAATCAAAAAATAATATAGCTGCACTTGTGAAAGCAACGTGAAATCTGCTTTCACACTGTCTTCACACCCAAGTTGGCACCTTAACATGATATCTATATAGGATCATATGTCATGCATAAAAACTCAGGTATCACCCTAACAGCATCAGCGCTCTGTCATCAGGTAAAAGTGAACGCTGGTGACACATTAAGTTTAATTAATACGTTATCGCTAAGTATAAAAAGTGCTGAACAAATCGCAATCACGGGCGCATCAGGTAGTGGCAAGTCCACCTTACTTAGCTTACTTGCAGGCCTTGAAAACATTCAACAAGGCACTTTAACCGTTGAGCATCAAGGTATTTCTGTTGACGATAATTATCTTCGTCAAAATAGTGGCTTTGTTTTCCAGCAATTTCACCTATTGCCCGAGCTTGACGCCATCAATAATGTTGCATTACCACTGAAGTTGCGAGCCGTCAAAAATGCTGATGAGCAAGCCGCCCAATGGCTAGAAAACGTGGGCCTATCACACAGAAAAAACCAACCTATTAGTAAACTCAGCGGCGGTGAACAGCAACGTGTTGCCATAGCAAGAGCGTTTGTTAATCAGCCAAGCATCATTTTTGCTGACGAACCAACGGGTAATTTAGATGAGCAAACAGCTGGGGAGGTTGCTTCACTTATGTGTGATTTTGCACGAAAAAACCACGCCACATTGGTTTTAGTTACGCATAATTTAGCGCTTGCCAAGCGATTAGATAGCCAGTACTGCTTAGTACAAGGAGCGCTAGAAAAATGCGAATAAGCTACCCTAATCAGCTACTTTCAATATGTATGCTATCGCTACAACAAGTATATTTACACACTAAACGAGGACAGAACTTGCTGACGGTTTTAAGCCTTAGTGTACTATTTTTTTACTTCAGCTTTATTACATTAGTCGCACAAGGCACCCACAATTATCTAACACAAAACTTGCAGCAGCTATTAGGGGCCGATACGGTAATTCAAACCAATCGCCTTATGCCTAATGATGATTTAACCAAGCTGAAAAGCTTGACGAGTAACGTAAGCATAGGTCAGCTATATAAGCTCACCTTAACCCACAAAAACCGGCATCAATTCATACAACTTAAAGCGGTAGATGATAATTACCCACTGCAAGGCCAATTAAAATATAGCCAAAATACCAACCTTAATGGAGAAAATATAGCGTTGCCACCTAAGCTGTCGCAAATATGGCTAGAACCAAGACTTGCCTCTGCACTAGGCATAGAAATAGGAGAGACACTAACCTTAGGTAGTACTGAATTACTCTTCTACGCTTACCTTATTCATGAGCCTGACAGGTTGCATGAAGGTCATTCTAGTGACATGCGTGCTCTAGTTCATAAAGCGAGTATAGAGCGTGAACACCTCAAAGTGAACCAACACCGTTACTCATTTAATCACCCTGATGAAGTCATAGATAAAATACAAAATATTCAGCGTAATATGAGCGACAGCCACTTATTTAGCAAAGCTCTTGGCAGACACCCCGTCTCAGCTATTTATCAAAGAGTTGAGAAATTTCTAGGGCTACTAAGCGTGTTACTTATCATTTTGGTCGGGATTATTTTATTATTAGCGAGTAATAAAACCAGTGAGCCATTAAGCCGCTTTATCGCAATCTGCATGGCCAATGGTATGAACAAAAAATACAGACTCCCTGTCATTACGGTTAATTGTTTATTTATTCTCATCGTAAGTTTTGCGCCAGCATTTATACTGGCACTTTTAAGTGCATTATACTTCGAGCAGTTTGTTCAACAACACATGCTTGGCTTTGCACTTATCTGGCAGCCTATCGATTTAATCAAAGTGTTACTATTATCATCAATGGTCTATATCGGCCTATCAGCACCTATTTGGTTTAAAGTCTATCAAGCACAAACCATGCAATTGCTATGCGCGCATACTCCAAGTAAAAGTCAATTAGTAGTAAGTGGCCTTTTTCTGTGTTTTGTGATGACATGTATTGTTTATTCGTATTCAGATAATTGGACCTTAACGGCTCTATTATTGGGTAGCCTTAGTGTATGCATCGTTGGATTATTAATAATTAGCACCTTGGTGCTAAATCTAGGGCGATGGGGACTCGGCAAACATACAAAGCTGCTTGGCTTTACGCTTTATTTAATGCGAAAAAGGATCTATATAAAAACGGCTCAAATGATGTCTCTGGGCCTAAGTATTACACTCGTTTTAATGTGTACCAGAATACACCAAGATGTCAGCTCTATGCTTGAACACTTTAAGTATACACAACAAGGAAACCTTTTAATTACCCAAGTGGATAAACAACAACAACACTCACTTGAACAGTTTTTAAAAACACACAAAGGAGAACTTAAAGAATTTTATCAATACCAATATGCGCAACTGACCCACATCAATAATATACCATTAAATGAAGTTGATATTTCAGTCAGTGATACGTTGAGCACAGTACAAAAGCCAATCAGGCTTCATTGGAGTCATGCTACTCCTCATAACAATAAGCTTGAGCGTGGCAATTGGAATAAAAAAGTACAATCAAATGCGCTGAAAAGTATTTCTATTGAAGACGAAGTATTTAATGAACTAAACCTAAAACTTGGCGATACCATTCAAATGCAAATGCTGGCACAGAGCGAAATATTTAGCGTGTCTTCAGTTCATAGCTTTGTGCCAGGTAGCAGCAATGTTACTTTTTGGTTTGTGGCACACTCAGCCAATGCGATAAATGGCGTACCCATATATAACATAGGCAGTGCACAAATACCCGATGATGCATGGCAAGCACTTGCAACACTTTGGCAGGCTCACCCCTCTATGCGTTTGCATTCTATCGATACACTCCTTAGTCAAACACGTAAATACCTCAATATTTTGACCAGTGCAATACTCACCTATAGTGCTTTGATCAGTTTACTAACGATATTGCTACTCATCGCAGCAATACAAAGGCACTTACAACAAGATAAAAAGCGCAATGGCTTGCTTGTTAGCTTTGGGCTAAGTAAAAATCAACAATACAAATTAGCGCTATATGAGTGGCTAATAATTGCGACATTACCAACTGTTAGTGCATTTACTTGTGTGTATTTTACGATTGATGCATTTTATCAATATGAATTAGGACTTGATTACAAACCTGACCATTTAACGCTATTACTCCATGCTGCCATTGCTGTATTAGTTATTACTTTAATAGGATTGATGGCCACAAAAAAACAATTTGCGGATAGCGTAGCATCGCTGCTATTAAATAAATAAGGGTGTAAAGGCCCTTTACACCCTTATTTATAAACAGTTATGCCTATTAGCATAAGTAAAAAGCAAAATTGATAGCAAAAAATTAAACTGTCAAATTTATGCTAATTGGTTTGACTGAGCGCATATCCACCTTTAAGGTGACCAACATGCTCAAAGCCCAAGCGCGATAGAGCCTGCGCTGCTACTTGAGAGCGACTGCCACTGCGACAAACTAAAATGAGCTCTTGTGATTTATCGTGTTGCTGTTGGCAAATAAAGTCTGTTAAACGTGTTAATGGCACATTCACGTCAAACTCTTGGCTGTGATTAAGTGCATACTCGTGTGGCTCACGAATATCAATAAGCTTAGCCTGAGAATTGGCTTGCAACTTTGCTTTAAGTTCAGGGGCATTATATTCTTGCAACTGCTTTTTATTACATGTACTTGTAAATGCACCACACATAATTTCTTCACCAATGTCATCGTTGATATTTTTATCTAATTCTTGTTTGCGCTTCACAAACTGCTCAACGCTCACCTCTGAAGTTAAAACATCATTGAGCAACGTATTCCTGCTTGCTTCTGCTTTAAAGTTAGTCACAAATTCATTATGGTAATCATGGCTTGGGCAAAGCAAGCTTTGTTGCCCTACAAGTTGCGCGAGCATTTTCAAGCTCTGATACATTTGCTTCGTGTTGCTGCTTGAAAAATTTGTTCTTCCAAGGCTGCCCATTAACACCAGATCACCACAAAATACATAGTTTGGCACCAGCTCGCCAAGTTGTAATTGCTCTTTCTCACATAACACAATAGTAATACTGTCATCAGTATGTCCGGGTGTAGCAACACGTAACAAGTATTTATCACCTATTGAAATGGCTTCAAACTGCTGATTATTTAATTCTACCCTGGTAACCTCTGTAGGCCAGCCAAGATGATCAGCATGCTGTTGTACTAAATGCTGTTGAGCTAACGCAACACGACCTGACTGATGATCAGCATGTCCATGGGTATCAATCGCGGCAATTAATTGTAATTGCTGACATTGCAAGATAGTAAGTAAACGCTTACTCAATTCAGGTAAAGGGTCTATGATCACTGCGGTTTTGGTTAATGGGTCTGCGTATAGCCATGTACAACTGCCACCCATTTTAAACTGTACTAACCCTTGTAACTGTGACTTATTATCGATACTGCCGGTGGCATTTAATAAGCAACTATGACCTAATGCTTGTGCACAATGGTGAATACGATCACAGGCTTGATCTATTTGCTGCTGAGTAACCGCAGGGCCGAATGACATTCTAATCGCAGACTCACTTTGCCAAGCAGGCAATCCCATCGCATCAAGCACAAAGCTACGTGTTACTTTAGAGCTACAAGCCGAGCCTGAGCTAACTCGAATATTGGCCGCATCAAACAAGTCCATTATTTCTTTTGAACTAAAGCCTGGAATAGCAAAGTTAAGCGTTGTTGGTACACTGTTGGCAAAGTCGTGATTGAATAAAACAGTTGGAAAGGCATTTTTTAATGCTAATGCCAGTTGAGAGCGAAACAGCTGCAACTTACCCTCACTTGCAAATACACCATCACCATTACCTTGCAGCTCATCAAAAATAACATTCAATGCCGCTAAACCTGGCAAATTTTCAGTGCCAGATCGCAACCCCCCCTCTTGTCCGCCACCTGCAATAAATGGCGTAAAAGGCGCGCCTTGGCGAATGTATACAAAGCCAATACCCTTAGGAGCATATAGCTTATGACCACTAAAAGGGGCATAATCTATACTGGTTTTTGCCAGCTCTAAACCGCGTTTCCCCAATGCTTGAACACAATCTACAAGCCAATAAATATCAGTATTGTTAGCACGAATAACCATTTCAAGCGCATTTAAATCTTGGTATACGCCGGTTTCATTATTGACAGCCATAGTGCAAATCATCAATGCGTTTGGCACTTCTTTGGCAATAAAGTCGTAATCAAGCGTGCCTTTTTCATCTACAGGGATTGCTTTAATTTTGGCGTTAATTTCTAACACTTGGTTCCAGTGCTTTAAAGATTCAGGTACTGCTTTATGTTCCGTTGCACCATATAAAATGCTGTAATTTTTACCCGGTTGTATTTTTTTTCTTGCCGCACAAAGGGCCGATAAAATACCGGTTTGGATCCCTTCCGTTGCGCCACTGGTAAAAATAACTTGCCCATTGCCTGCGCCTAAAACTTCACCCGCTTTACTGCGCGTTTCATCCATAACTTGTTTTGCCTGCAAACCACTAATGTGACTGCTACTTGGGTTGCCAAACATAGTTTCCATGGTGGATAAAGCCGCTTTTGCAGCCTTTGGTAATACAGGTGTTGTCGCGTTTGCATCTAAATAAATTTGACTTAACGCTTGTTGATCAGACATGGCTGGACCTTTCTTTATATCGAATTGGCTAGTTATAACTAAAAATTATATCTAATTACTTATTGCTATATTAGCAAGTTTAGCTGCTTATTCAACCATTAATTTTCTTAAAATGCCGTGCAATTGCTCTAGCTGTAAGCTTTTCATTGAGTTGTAGTGAATGTTTTTCGACCACCCCCTTATAACATTGTTGTGCATTTCAGGTTAAATTAAAGTTAAAAAAATATAACAATGCAGTTTATTTTTTGTTCATTTTAGGTCATCGTAAATGTGAATCCACTTCAAACAACATGTAAAGGAAATAATATGACAAAGCTAAACACTCTCACTTTAGCCGTTACTTTAGGTTTGGCTGCAAACAGTTACGCAGCACAAATGCTACCAGTAGACCCTGATAAAGCGATTGAAGATAAATATATTGTGGTCTTTGACACACCAACTGTGGTTGACCAAAAAGATGCAAATCGCATATCTGCTTATTTAAGTACACAAGGGAATGATTTAGAGACTAAGTATAATGTACGTGTAGAGCGTAACTTTGGTACGGCACTAAATGGTGTGCTCGTTAAAGCAAGTAAAAAACAAATCCATGAAATGTTAAAAGATGGCAACATCAAATACATTGAACAGGATCAGGTAGTTTCAGTAGAGCCAATGGTTGATACTAAAGTTGAGCAAAAAGCAATTGACATACAAGGCGACCAAAATAACGCGGTTTGGGGACTAGACCGAATTGATCAAGCCGACCTACCACTTAATGGTGTGTATCATTATGATTATGATGGCTCTGGTGTAACCGCTTATGTTATTGATACTGGTGTACTCATTAGCCACAATGAATTTGGTAACCGAGCAAGCCATGGTTATGACTTCATCGATAATGACTCTGATGCAACTGACTGTAACGGGCATGGTACTCACGTCGCTGGCACGATTGGCGGCTCGCTTTATGGTGTTGCCAAAAATGTTAACGTAGTCGGTGTAAGAGTACTAAGTTGTAGCGGTTCAGGCTCAAATTCAGGCGTTATTGCGGGTATTAATTGGGTTAAGAACAACGCCAGTGGCCCATCTGTTGCCAATATGAGTTTAGGCGGTGGCGCTTCACAAGCCACTGATGATGCAGTGAACAATGCAGTCGCATCTGGTATTAGCTTTGTTGTAGCAGCTGGTAATGATAACAGCAGCGCATGTAATTACTCGCCAGCTCGCGCAGCAAATGCTGTTACTGTTGGCTCAACAACCAGTGGTGATAGCCGCTCAAGCTTCTCAAACTATGGCACATGTTTAGACATCTACGCACCAGGTTCAAGTATCAAATCAGCATGGTACAACTCTAACTCTGCAACCAACACCATCAGCGGTACTTCGATGGCTGCGCCCCATGTTGCAGGTACTGTTGCATTATACCTTGATGAAAACCCAAGCTTAAGCCCAGCGCAACTGGATCAAATGTTAAGCTCACAAAGTGCCAAGAACAAGCTGTCTGATGCCAAATCAGGTTCACCCAATGAGCTACTTCAAGCGGCAAGTGGACCAATTGTTGAGCCACCCATTACAGAGTTAACCAGTGGTGTTGGAGTACCTGCAAACGGTGGTGCAGGTTCACAAACATACTTTAAAATTGATGTCCCAGCAGGCAGTGATGCACTATCATTCGTATTAGCAGGTGGCTCTGGTGATGCTGACCTTTACGTTCAACAAGGCCAAAAGCCAACCCAAAATAGCTACCTATGTCGTCCGTATAAAAATGGTAATGCTGAGCAATGTGACTTTACTAACCCAGCAGGGGGTGAATGGTTTGCTATGCTACACGGTTACGCGGCATACAGCGGTGCCACACTAACCGCAACAGTTGGCGGCGATACCGGCGGCTGTGGCAGTGACTGTTTACAAAACGGCGTACCTGTGGCAGGTTTAGCTGGCAGCCAAAACCAACAAATAAGCTATACAATTGATGTACCTGCGAACGTAACACTTAATGTGTCTATCTCTGGTGGCAGCGGTGATGCAGACCTTTACGTTAGAAAAGGCGCGGCACCAACACTATCTAGCTATGACTGTCGCCCTTGGCAAAATGGTAATAATGAAACATGTACCCTTAACTCAGGACAAGGTGGTAAATACCATATTATGCTAAACGGATATAGCAGCTTTTCAGGCGTAAGCTTAGTAGGACAGTACTAATATCGTTTTATAAATTCATAAACACAAAAAGCCCCAACTAATAATTGGGGCTTTTAATTACTCAAACAATCACTTCTGGTTTATTTATTATCACGTTTATACAACCCATCAAATACAGTATGCCACTTTGCTTGCTTATGCGTTTTACTTTGCCACAATTGACGCACTGTGCCATTCTTATTTGGTGTCCAAGTGATACGCTCAAAAATAAAGGTACCTGATTTATTTTGGCGCTTGCCCGACAACGACATACTACCGGCACTCAAACCACCATTTAGCTGTAGTAATAAGCCTGAATTATCTACCCATGTTTGATGCCACCTGCGCGTAGTCGTATCAAAAATATTTAAGCTTTCTCCAGAAAACCCCGACAATGCAGTGTATTGTTCTTTCACAACACAACCGTCATGCGATTTGCTAATGACGTTATTTCCTACTAGCTTGTTATCTGGTGTAAATACCTGCCAGTTGCCTAACCAAAAATCAAATTCATTAAATACTTTGTCATCGCACTTTGCCAAACTCTGTGTGCTGATAAAAAAACAGCCAATAAGCAGTGGTAATTTTAACATCGTCACTTTCTTAACCTCTTATTATTATATAAAATAGGCTCTCGACCCCAAAACAAAGCCAAAGTAAGGGTTCATCAACACGCCCTAATACATAATACGCTTTTTTAGTTTTCTCTTTTTATAGTAACGTTGTTACTGATGAATAAGCAGCAAAGCACCACTTCACTAACTTCGTAACGTGTTGTATGTAAGTACTTTGCAGAGCACTTTATGTAAGTGGCGAATGATAAAGCATTGAAAGCCTCGATTGAACTATGCAAATAATCAAACTCACTCGTCGACTTCCATTATTAAGACATTCACACTCAGTAGTTAGCTACACACCTAAATGTTTAAACATCTTGTTCTTTACTCATAAAATCAGCCATTCGCTGCATAACTTGCTCTTGGGTTAAATCTTCTTTATGCGTGGCTATGGTCCAAACATGTCCGAATGGGTCTTGCAATGTACCCGCTCTATCACCGTAAAATTGATCCTGTATAGGCCTAACTTCTGTCGCTCCATGAACAATCGCTTGGGCAAATACTTTATCTACATCGGCAACATACAGCATTAAGCTAACAGGCGTCCCCCCTAATGTTTGCGGGTCCTGAAAATGTGCTTCGGGGCACATATCTGAGAGCATAATATGTGAGTCTCCAATTTTAAGCTCTGCATGCGCAATTCCTCCATCTGGCATTGGTAACTGCATTACCAATTGCGCATCAAACGCTTTTTTGTAAAACTCAATCGCATTAACGGAGCCATTAATAATTAAGTAAGGGGTCACACTGTGGTAGCCTTTTGGGGTAGTTGGTACTGTCATCACTTTCTCCTTTTTTAAAACCCGTTTATGAGGTTAGTTTAAGATTGTGACAAACGCACAAGATGTTTTTATGAGTAATGCAATTAAGCGCAAGCACTTAGTGTGTATTTCATGGTGCAGCATGTAATTAGGCCATTAATTACAATCAACACGAAGTGCTACTTTTTCAATACCATGTGATGGCGTCCACTGTTTAAATACTGCAAAACCATATTTATTGTATAGCTTAATCGCTGGGGTATTAACAAGTGCGGTTTCAACCGTTGCTTGTTTTATATCACACTCATTCAATACGTAGTTGATGAGTTTACCCGCAATGCCTTTTCTAAAAAATTGCGGATCAACTGTTAAACTATGAATATCTAAATGCTGCTCACTAATTTGTATTTCAATCACCGCGGCTAATGTTTGCTGATCAATGAAACCATAAAATTCGCTCTTTGAACTGGCTATATCTTCAATGCTACGCAACAGTGGAGGGAAGTTCTCCACACCTATCAGTTGCGCCTCTATCTGGTAAGACTTTTGAAATACCGTATGAATGCCTTTGGCCTGAGCAATTTGAGTGTGATCTAGCTTAGTTATCATTTCTATCCTTTTTTGTAAGACCTTAACGCTGAGCATAAAAAATAGCAATTAATCATAAATATGATGACAGTAAATGTATCAATTAATAACTATACTTATTAATTCTAAATAAGTGCTGTCAAATTTGTTTGCTACCAAAGTGCAATAAAGAAACCTCGGAATGTGTAGCCAAGCTAACATAACGACATATAAAACAAAGCTATTCTATATACTACAAGGAGATAAAACATGAGTTATGTAGACGGTTACGTTTGCGCGGTACCAACCAGTAAACGAGAAGAGTATTTGCAACACGCAAAAGTGGCTGCAAAACAATTAAAAAAATATGGTGCAGAGCGCATCATCGAAAATTGGGGTGATGATGTGCCAGATGGTGAACACACTTCCTTTGTCAAAGCAGTTAAATGCCAAGATGATGAAACAGTGGTGTTCTCTTGGATAATGTGGCCATCAAAAGCAATTCGAGATGCAGGCATGACCAAATTTATGGAAGACCCTATTTGCGACCCTCAACAAAACCCTATGCCTTTTGACGGTAAGCGACTCATCTACGGTGGGTTTGAAACTATTTTAAGCATATAGTTAAGACAGCCATTTTTATAATAGCTAGTTTGTCTATATCAAGGTTTTGGTCTGGCTTTTAAAGACCATAAATTAGCTAAAAGGCAAATCATTGCATATTTTATTACATACTTTTTGATGCGATTGCAATATTGTATTAATCGCTTTTTTTAGTTACAAGAATGGTCAACCCATTAACAAAACTTTGCCCAATTTAAGGTGTTTTTAGCAAATTTATAGTGATACGCCTATTTTTTTATTCAATCAGTTAAATTTATTATCCCAAAAAACAAAATAAAAATAGACAATCGTTCACCTCACAATAAAAGCCCAAAAGTAGTTAACCTTTGCAAGCTACTTTATTAACATATTGTTTTTAGCACAATAAAAGTGACACAGCAGACTTTGCTTAACTTAAAAACCCTCATTGCTCTTCTTCACCTCCTATTTATAACTTTAAAATATACTAAATTACAAAACAATATTTGACATTATTAGTTTTTCTCAATTGCCGATGTAATTGTGTTCGGTACACTCTGTTTTGGGTTACTTGTCTAGGCCATCTACACGTCTTTAGCAACTAATTCACCCCGCTATTAATAATAAAAATGAATTATCAAGGGATTCTTATGACATACAAACTATCTCCTGTTCGTAATGCCGTAACTACGGCACTACTAATGATGTCAGGCACAAGCTTTGCCTCAGATGGCGTAAATGAAGCAGCAAACAAAAAAGAAACAAAAGAAATTGAACGAGTCGCTGTAACAGGCTCTCGCCTTATCAGGCCAGAGCTTACGTCTTCTTTACCTATCACAACAGTAACCAGTGAAGATATCGCCCTCAGCGGACTTACCTCTATCACTGACGTGTTCACTCGATTACCCGCAATGAATGGCAATCAAGTGTCTATTGATGAGAACTTTGGTGCCGATGCAAGAAACAATGATGGTAGACAAAAAATTCAGCTACGTGGCCTAGGCTATGCTCGCACCTTAAATCTACTCGATGGTGTAAGAATGGCTGCTGATACCGATGGTTCGGTCGATATTTCAATCATTCCAACCACAATGCTTAAAAGGGTTGATATTAAAAAAGGATCGGCTTCTGCAATTTATGGCTCCGATGCCATTGCTGGGGTAGTTAACTATCAATTACTAAAAGACTTTGAAGGAATAAAACTCAGTGCATCAACGGGGATCAGCGAATACAATGATGCCCCAACACACACTTTCAGCTTCGTTGGTGGTACAAGTTTTGACAATGGCGGATTAACGCTAGGTATAGAAGCAAAAAAAGTGGGCACATACAACCGAGGTTCTCGCAGCTTTTACTACCCAGATCGAAGCGATCAAAAGATCCGTGGTATTTTTGAGGGTACTAATTTTTTGAGCATTTATGGCCCAGATGGCAACTTCACCTACTCTGATTGTGACCCAGATACTGCCACCGCCACTTATTACATGATGCACAGAAGTAATGGCTCAAATGGCAGCGATTTAGCCGATTTTGCACCCTATTCAGCCACATACAAAGGACAAGCAGGGCAAGCATGTTGGGAATTAGAAGAAATTGCCCAAGAGGAAGCAGAGAAAAAGTACAAAGAGGCCCATGGTTATAACTACCAAGGTGAAACACTCGATGCTTCACAAAGGACCGAATACAGCATTTTACTCAACTCCTTTTATAATTTTACAGATACGTTAGAGGGGGCTTTCCAACTTCTCTATGCTGACAAAGAAAACTATGCTCAAGAAGCTGCCGCGGTAGTATCAGGCCTATTTGTTAGCAAGGATAATGAGTTCAATCCATTTGGTCGTGATGTGCGAATGAACCGCCGTTTAACCAATCTCAATAAACGAAACACCACAACAGTAACAACACCTTTGCATGTGCGCTTTGGCCTAAGTGGAGAGCTGTTTGAAAACTGGACCTGGTCAAGCGACTTAGTACACAGTACTTATGAAGCCAAAACAACCTACCCTGCGGCTTTAAATAGAACGCTACTTCAAAACAGCTTAAGTGGCCCCGATGTGTGCCTTGCTGAAGATAGCTGCTCTGCACTAAACCCTTTTCTAGATCTAGAAAACCTCAATAGCGAGTTATTAGATGCCATTATGATTGAGGGAATTTGGACTGAGCATAAAGCGACTACCAACACTTTTAACTTAAGCGCTGTTGGCGAAGTGTACGAGCTACCTGCTGGCAGCATCCAAGTCGCACTCGGAGTTGAGTATCGCACGGAAGAGGCCAGCAACAAATTTGATGATGTTCGAGGCAAGTATAGATTGGTCGGTAACTTAGCGCAGGAAGAAAGCAACTTACCACCCAAACGTAAAATTAAAGAGGCCTACATAGAAACCAGTATACCTTTGCTTGAAGACGCATACTTGGCAAAGCATTTAAGTGTTGAATTGGCTTTGCGCTATTCAAACTACAGTGATTCGGGTTCATCAAGCACGCCATCAGTCAATATTTATTGGAAGCCCGTTGATGAGCTCATGGTGCGGGCAAACTACTCAGAAGGTTTTAGAGCCCCTACCTTGTTTGATTTATATCGTGGTAGAGAAGTACTTACCGATCGTTGGTACTCTAACTCTTCAGATCCGTGTAGCAACACAGGTTGGGAACAACTCCCACTATGTAAAAGTTTTGGTGCAAGAGTTGCCGAAGCTGAGCCCTATCAATGGTCGTTTGAAATGGGTGGAAACGAAAACTTAAACCCCGAAACTTCTACATCACGCAACTTAGGCTTGGTTTGGACACCAGAATATATCAAAGGCTTGAGTGCAACTTTGGATTTCTGGAAAGTTGATATTGAAAATGCCCCAGAGCGTTTAACACGCGTCATGTTGCGCGAAAACGCACGTACCAATGGTGAGTTGTTTGCTGATTTAATTCAGCGTAACCCAACCACGCATGTGCTTGAACATTACAAAAGTATTATTATTAACATCGGAAAAACGCGATCTCAAGGATATGACTTAGACTTAAATTACGCATTTTCAGAAACGGCATTAGGGCAATTTACAGTAAATTATTCTTTGGCTGAAATCACGCGTGGTGAAAACCAATACTTAGGGGATGACGAGTGGACGCCATCAATAGGACGCTATAATAATTTAGAAACTAAGCAGTCTTTTGGTATATTTTGGAATAAAGGAAATTGGAGTTCATCATTTACTGTAGCCTACGGTAGCAAAGCATTTAACTCCGATGAAGATGACATACTTGATTTAACCGACATACCAGAAAAAGACCAATACAGAGAAGCCAGAGAGTATGCCAAAAGCTGGTCGCCCTCTTATGACTTAAAAACCCTTACACTTGGGTATGATGCTCAAGCATATGGTCGTTTTAATCTAACCGTGCAAAACCCATTTGGTGAAACACCGCCATTTTATGATATAGCACGAGGATATGACCGAGGGCCAAACCCAAGGGGTCGTTACTTCACCTTATCATGGTTTAAAGAGTTTTAATTAAAGGTAGACAGAACACGCAGTGTTCAAAGAGATTGGCCACTGCGCGTTCATTGTTTAACTTTTATACTGCCTTACTTTAATCAAACAGCATACATTAATAATGGAATATATCCCCTTCGCACGTCTCAAATGCAGCAGCTTATATCTGATTTAATAGATTTGGAGTTCACCTAACAGGCAGCTATGAGCGAATAGGTGTTTCATGGAGCAGTAGGTAAAGCACACAACCTTGATGTGTATTGTGAGCGACAACAGCATAAGCGACGACGAAGTATAAAAAGTAGCGAAGCGCTATTTGCCTAATACCCTAACTGCACCAATCACTTCACACATCAATGCCCGCAAATGAGTAGGGCTTATTGTGATTAAAGTATGGAGTAATTCTAGCAAAGCTACACAGTCACTGAGCAATTATGGGTTAATTTTGGTAACATTGGTGAACAAATAATATGTAGCAAGTTTGATTTGCTCTTTTTTAAAGTGACTGTCCCTTTTCGTTGCTTTTTTCGTTGCTTAAGTGACTGTCCCTTTTCGTTTTGCGGTCCCTTTTCGTTTTGCGTTATTTTAAAATAGCCATAATCTGGCTATCACTAAATTTTGATTTTTTCATGCAGAATCTCCTTCGATTATTTTACGAGAAAATTCCACTTTTGACGTCAACTATTTTTCGGGAGGATCACCTTTGCCTACCAGTTTGCCAGAGGAAGGTCCAACTGGTGCCTGAATTTGAATTTCGCCTATGTTTTCTTGCTCTGAGTTACTGAAGAAAGTGAAATAACTAGACCAAGGATTTAAATCCTCAAGATAGAGTGTAGACACGCCCCCTTATATAAATTGCACCGCTCTATTGTTTAAATCCGATGGTGCATAAGCGAGTACATCGACAAAAATAACCTTACAAACTACAAGGGTGTAATACAGTGTAATGCGTATCCTCTAACAGTCCGTCTATGATTACTTGAGCTCAAAGACAGCAGTTAAGCCATGTCAAATACTCGCTGTCCAGAAATTTGTATGAGGCTTAATAACAATGTTTGGCGAACTGTGAAGCAAACCATTTCAAGGAGATACACTATGACCATTAGCCATCAAAACAAAACCAATGAATCTCGGGTTAGCCTGAGCAACAGCGAACTGCCCATTCATGGCGCCCGCCAGGTAGACAGTGTGGCGCACACTCAGACCATTGACCTTATCGTTCATCTGCGTCGTAACCAAGACAGCAAGGGTCTACCAAGCAGTGAAGAACTCGCCGCTACGCCCGAAAAACAGATATTGACTCAAGAGCAATTTGCCCAATTGCATGGTGCGGCACCACAAGACGCTGACAAAGTTTGCGCATTCTTAAACGAAAACAACCTATGTGTTCATGAGGTTAATCTGGCATCACGTCTGGTACATGCCAAAGGCACCGTTGCAGATATCAGTCGCGCATTCTTGGTCCACCTTGGCATATACAACCACCCTGACTTTAATCGGAGCTTTCGAGGGTATCAAGGGGCGTTAACTCTCCCTGCATCTCTAGGTGACATTGTACTTGGTGTTCACGGTATTGATGACAGACCAACAGTTCACCCACATCTTAGGACACAGTCGCAAGACAACTCGGCAGTCAGCCTTACAAACTATGAAGAAACGAATTGGACTGCTGCCTTTACACCTCCACAGGTGGCCCGTCTTTACGATTTTCCGTCAGATGTGACTGGCAAAGGGCAATCGATAGGCATCATCGAAATAGGTGGACCATACAATGGCAGCCCTTATGGCGGTGGCTTCGAGCAACAAGCGCTACAGCAGTACTTCGAAACAGTGACCGAAAGTCCCATGCCTCAGGTCACATCCGTGCCTGTGATGGGTTCTGTCAACAACCCATATGGCGGAGGTAGCGGCGAGGTCTATCTTGACATTGAAGTTGTGGGTGCAATCGCGCCAGAATGCCAGATTGCTGTCTATTTTGCATCGTCTTTGGCAGCTGCGCTCAAAGCAGCGATTCATGATCCACAGCGTCACCACACAGCGATTACTATCAGTTATGGTGGAGCCGAGCAGTTACACGCTCAGCAAGAATATCAATTGATGAATGAAGCATTATACGAAGCAGCCTGTATGGGGATCCCCGTATTTATATCTGCAGGTGACAATGGCTCTGGTGACTTGCGAAGTCAGGAGCAAGGAGAGTTTACTGTATTAGCAACAAGAGCGAATGTCAGCTTTCCTGCCAGTAACCCTCACGCCATTAGCTGTGGAGGCACGAAACTTGTGGCTGAAAACGGTGTCATCGAAAAAGAAACCGTGTGGAATAATGTGATACTTGGCCCTGATGCCAGGCCTGGACAAAACCTCCCCCAGGGGGCAACCGGTGGCGGTGTAAGTCGGTTGTTTACAACAGTCCCTGCATATCAGCGCAATGCTGATATTAACCCTCAGTCCGTCAATCTCGGTCATAATACCGGCCGAGGTGTGCCAGATGTTAGTGGGAATGCAGATCCAAATACGGGTTTTCTTGTCTACGCACCGCAGCCGTCATCGGCAAATGGCGCGCCACTCCAAAATCAGGTTCAGCCCATTGGCGGCACCAGTGCTGTTGCGCCGTTATGGGCTGCACTGAGCGCTTTACTCGGCGAAAGCCTTAACAGCCAAGGCCCTTTAAAATCGCTCAACAACACCTTTCTTTACAACATTACCAATGGCTCAATGTTCCGCTCTATCACTGAAGGTGATAACAACACCTCTCCTTTGGTAGGTGGTTATGAGGCAGGCCCGGGTTGGGACGCTTGTACCGGATGGGGCAGCCCCAAAGGCCTGTCAATCCTAGAGCAACTCAAAAAATAATGTATCAACCTGTACATTAACAACATGGCTTAATGCAATTGGTGAGCCATGTTTACAGTGCTTTGAATGAACGCTACCAGAGAAACAAAAAAGGAGTCGAAGGATGATTTAAGTTTAAAGGTATTACGACCAGGCAAAAAGCTGTTTACCATCATTAGAATAACTGAGCCAAAAGCCTGCGGTAATACGCTCTTTGCCAACCACCGGGGTAACCTTATGATAAATTCGGGCGGCATCAAACACCAACATACTACCCACTGGCATACTGATAATGTTTTGGTCGGCTTCGGCTAGTTCATCAGGTCCACTCGGATATGGCGCATCATATAAACCAAGCTGACCCCCCCTTTGAGCGTTTTGTAAAGTAATAAGGCAACTTAATTCAAAACCAGGCATTAACTTCGATAAAGCCTCAGAATCGGCATAAGGTAAGCCTTGTTGATAAAACTCCATATGGGCATGAGTGCCTAAATACCCACCTTCAGTCATAATACGCAGGGTCACCATTGGCAGCGGTGTGCCTTTAAAGTGCAGCCTTGTAATGTCGTTTTGCTCGGTCAAACTCGACAGTAATGCCAACAATTCATCCTGCGTACCCGGCGGCAACTGCGCAGCGAGAAAATCATCCCACTGCTTTACCGCACTGTTGCTTTGATTGGTGTCATTGAGCACCTGCAATTGCCAAACATTTGGACCCATACCAAACACGTTGCTAAACTGCTCGGTTTTAGGCACGGGTACGTCTTGTTGCGCGGTGATGTTGATTAGTTTGTTGACCGTGTCATCATCCAGGCATTTTGAAAAAAGCACACCAGCGATGGCATGACCGTTACTATCAACCAAACCGTTTGGTGTAATACGGGCTTGCTCAGGGTCTTCAACGATAGCGTAACGTCTAGCGTTATCAGTTTTATTTGTCATTCAACAAATTCCTTGTCAACTCCATATGTACAGATTTTCATCACTTCTGGCAAAGCTTGCGAAACCGCCGATGGTAATGCGATCACAAGGTCCCTGTACCGGGCATACCTGATGCCAGATCCTACCTCCCGCAAAAAAGATAAGATCGCCGACCTGTGGCGCGATGGTATATTTTTGGATATCTTCGAAGTAGTTATCACGTTCCGGGCTAAAATGCGGATAACGCTCAGTATGTATTTCTTTCGGCGTGTCTTCCCACTCAAGATCAAATAGACATAATTCACCACCAGTTTTCGGTGCCTGCAATACCACAAAATAACTTAACTGATCATAAAGATCCGTTTTGGTGCCTAATTCCGACATCGACTCATATTCGTTGATAAATTCATTACCCGAATGGACATGCAGGCCATAGTTGTCCGGCTCGATTGTCCGGATAACTGACGCGCCATAGGTTTGGCCGTCAGCCGAATCAACAAAATCAACTCTTTGAGCGCCGGATAATTTTGAGAAAACGTCTTTGAGCCGCGAGTCAAAATCAACACCACAGTGCTGTAAAAACTCATTTCGGTAGCGTTTAGCAAACTCAAAATAGTGCTTTCTGTCCGGCTTGGCTATCATCAGTGGCTCACCGAGGATCTGACCGAAGGGCATGTCAAATTGTAAGTCTTGAGTGAACGCTGCCATCCCAGCAACGATTGCCTGTGCCTCTAGCTCAGAAAGCACGCCTCGAACCAAAAAACCATCTTTGTTGCCATGGTGTAACTCCTTGGCACCGTCAGGGTGACACTCACTCAGTTGCTCAAAATCGAGTGAATACCAGCGTAAAAAATCACAGTTTTCTTGCATTGTTGTACCTTTATTCTTATTGGGTTATTCCAATATCTTCCGTCGTATACAGATAAGTATCTAAGTCATCTCTTTCCAGCTCGGGATTGGGCTGTTTGGTTTGAATCGCGCACCAGTGAAACCTTGCAATATCTTCTGGGTAGGACGTTCCTTGGGCGTTCGCCTTTTCCCAGTTTTCTAACACGATTTCACATTTGTCCAAAGGAATGTGGTGGCGCGAATAACTACCGTAAAAGTGCACGAACATATCACCTTGCTTATAAAATTTAGGGTGGTTTTGCAATTGCTCAACATAACCAATTTTTGCCAACCCTTCGGGGTGTTGCTTGAGCACTTCAATCATCGCCTCTTGTTCGCCGATGCCGTTCCACACCTCGTCGGTGCAGATAAATTGCTGTTGTTGGTAGGCTTGTTCTAAAAACCACTTTGACCAGAGGGTATTGCGAATCAAAAACACCCCGGTATTGATTGGCATATGTTCCAAGCCAATCACTGGATCCACACCTAAGATCCGATAAAACTCCTCATGTGATTGCACAATTAAATCAAACTGAGGATCGCAAAAACTTTCCAAAGGACGGGAGTGATCGAAAATCAAAGTATCACTGTCGGCCCACAATACCCACTCATGCTCTTCAAAAGCCTTTAAAATGGCCGGGATCTTGGCCCAACAAGCCGGGCGATCGTTAGCGATATCAACATCTTGGATGAAGGTATAGCCATGCCGCTCACAGTAGATCCGCCTATTTTCAAGCGCCATAACCCCCAGCCGTTCGTATTTGAACATGTCGTTTTGCGCCGGGATATCATTAAATGTAATAACAGCAGTCATCAAAATAAGCCTTTATTTACCGACCTTTACAGTGATCGTATTGTTAATGTGTATACCTGAGAGTGTCGCTTCCAGGGTGTATTCAGTCGTGGCGGAGACTTCCACCTCCACGGAGCCCTTGCCTGAGCTATCAGGAGATAACTTTTCGCCTGAAGGTTGCAACACCAACTCATCACCGTCTTTAAAGTCGTTAACCCAAAATCCTAGTTTTTGTTTGCCCGCACTATCCAATACAGCATCGTCAGGGCCGAAATAGCGCACTTCAGGACCTTCCCCCCCAATAGTGCGTGTCAGCGGGCCACCGGGGCCTGTCACTGTGAGCGCCCACACTTCGTCCGCCATTGTTAAAGATGGTGGTTTGGCATATTTAACCAACGGCGCTGATACCCCATCGGCAGGGTTCATGGTTTTGTAACTAAAGTACACAATTTGTGCCGGGGTAAACTCTAAAATCACCGGCTCACTTTGTGCCGTTTGCTGTAATGGAGCCTGAGCATATAAAGTCACTGTCAGGCTTTCCTCGTTGCCGACCATATGCTCTGCCGGGATGTATTGGTAGCCGTCTGGTTGGTCGGCATCAACCGGTACCGATGAGCTGCCGGGATATAAAGCGGCGCCGCTGGCATAGGTGGTACTCCAGAATAATTTTACCGGCTCAAGAAAATCCAGTTTTGTGGTATTTCCCGCACTAAAGCTATTGATCTGCGGCGGCATCAGGTTCACCACAACCAAGGTGGATTTACGCTCAGTATTGCCGGCATTTTGCACTTCTACCTTGTAGAGGGTTTGCGGCACGCTCTGGTTTGGCTGCACTTTGAACTTACCGGAAAATACTGGTCCCGACCCTTCTAGAATTTCACTTTGTGTCGGCTGATTGCTAGTCAACACCACTTTCGCCCCGTCGGTTGCCGTCCAGAATATTTCCGTGAACTCAAAACCGCCGACTTTATCCGGACTGGCATATGCGGATATGGTCAAACCTTTGGTGATCTTACTTAATGTAAGCGCTACCGAAGTGCCTTTATCATCGCCATCACTGGCTTGAGCGGTGATAGCCACCCCATTGGTCGCAACCACAGAGTTAACGGCAATATCGCTGATCACTAAGGTGAATACACTGTCTTTTTGCCACACAAACGGTCTGATCGGCTGGGCGGTAACGGTGACCTTTGACGAACTGGGTTGCACGTCTTGTTGCCAGTTGCGATCAGTCACCGCGGCTGTGACTTCACTTTGCTTACCTTCAGTGACGAGATCAGATGCCTCTGGCCCCACTGGTATCTCAACAGTTATGGTGAAATCAAAGCCAACGTTGATGTCATTACCCGAGTCGTTTTTGACCTCAATCTGAATCGGCATTGTCTGTTCGGTCAATACCGCGTCCGGGGTAAGGGTATACTGCAGGTTCGGCACTTCAGTTACCTCTATATTATTATTCATAAGAAAATCCAGCGTTGGTGCAAAAGTTGAAAGGGGTGATTTGTCTGTGTCTGAGTTAAACGCCCCCGACAGCCGCATCCAACCCCAATATAGTTGCAAAGGTTGAGGGACTAAGGTCGCTTGGGCATCTTGGTTCGACACCTTATCTTCTGACCAGGTGGTTACACTGTCTCGCCAAACGTAGTCCCAGGTGCCTTTGATATCGGCCGGTAGCGGCATGCGGACACTATTGGGGTTAACCAAAAGTGGGCCGGCACGGGTGATAAATTGCAAATTCGCCAAAGCGGTATTGATAATACCCGGTGCCAGCAGCCGGCTTTGTAACGGCAGGTAACCGGTGATCACAGGCAATTGTTCAGACGGCTCCATCAACACCGTCAACATTCTCGGTGCCACTTTAGGCGGCGTAGTGCCAGTACCTAGATATTGGGTATTTTCCGAAGGCGTAACTGAAACCAAGTTATCCAGCACCACATATTTAAGCTCGGCCTCTGTGGCTAAGCTTTCAGGCATTTGAGTCACCAACTCACTGAAGCTATCAGGCCCTTCGGCTACAGCTCTGCGCAACGACCCGCTCTCAGGCGTATAGCCGTATACTGCGTTGACCGTATTGTAATCATCGTCTAGATAATAACCAGTTACACCATTGCCTGGCAGCCCTAAGTCGCCAACCCGCAGTGGAAACTTGACTTTGGTATAATCATTAGTGACCTGTTTACCCGTATTGTCATAACTTTGTTCATAAACCGGATCACCGCTGAGCTGCAGTTCAACACTTGCTCGTACCACAGCCAGCGGCTGGCCGACCAATATAGAAAGGTTACTTTTACTGAATGCTTCCGAGGTGGCGAAGTGGTTAACACTATCCATCAAATCCAATAGTTCGCCCAGAGCATCAACGCCATTTTCAGTTTGCGTCAAGATCCCTTCGACCATTGCCAACAGATGTTTATTGGCCAGATTAGGCGAACTGCCCAATGGAAAGTTCAGGCCCGGAGCGGCTTCCCAACGAACCCCGGTGCCAACATCTTTGACGATGGGCAAGATTACCCCTTGAACAAACCCGAGGCTATCGAACACCAGCAAACCGCCGCTTAACAAATCTGCGGCAATAAAACCACAAATCGGCGAACTACTATCAGACGAGTTGCTCGGGATCGGCGGCTCTGATTGGGCATCGATCAAATTAAAATTAATGCGCGCCGGTTGGGTTAATCTCGGCGGCAGCTGGGCATAAATCTGATTGCTCGAACCACCCGGTGTCACCATCGACTCAGAACGGACCGGTACAACATAACCACCAGGAAACTCGCCTTTAAAGGTTTGCCCCCAACCATCTAACACCCACAACCTCGATAGCGCCAAATGGCCGGACCGAATAGGTAAAAAATCAGGCTTACTATCAATCGGCGGATTAGGCACAATGGCACTAGCAGGCGTTGTATCCCCAGACTGATTGCCCTCAGCTTCTGATTCCGAACGCTGAATAAGCGCTTCAGTTAAGCCGCTCATCGATTGTATAACGATATCTGACGTCAGCAACAATCTGGACACTTCCTTTAAGTCTGTGCGCACAAACTCAGGAATTTGTAAATCAGGCGTTTGCAACAGGGTCCCGATCCGTGAGGCTAAAATGGTAACCGCATCGGAGTTCAGTAAAGTTCTGCCCTGATAATTAAAGGATGTATCAGCGACTTTTGTCGATTGCCACTGAAAATCAATCTCACCAAGCTGCCAATTATCCAGTGCGTCAGCCGGTGTGGTAGAGGTTGGGTGCCACTCCCCTTGCCATGCGATGTAAACTGGTGACCATGGTTGCTCCCAGTCTTGATTGGCCAGCGGATCCGGTGGCGTTCCGTCAAAACCGCTGACCTGAGCCATCAGTTGTACTGACAGAGAATCATCCAAACCTGGTACCGCTTTAACCGCAGATTGCAAATTCAATATTGCTTTTTCAACATCCGCCAAGGCAGGTCCCCCGCCTGCCGCAGTGAGCCACAATGTACCGAGCCAAGACAGTAACCCCGGATCGAGCATCATCGACTCAAGCAGCAGCCCTTTGGCCTCCAATGGAATATTGGCATACTCTAAAAACGCCAGGTCTAAACCAGCCGCCATATCTGCTGCGGTGACTTGCGCGGGCCATGTGCCGTCAACGGTTAAATTAAAGCCCACCAGCGTTTGACCGCTCATACGGCAGTCGAGATTTTTTTGGCTGATGCTACGATCGATAAACTTATCATCCGCATGGGTTTGCGCCACCAATATCACCGGGTCGTTAGCATCTTGAAATTGGTCTAAAGGCTGTAAACTGGCGACGTAATCAGACCCTAGTAAAGTATCCAGGGCACTGCGTTGGTGCTCTATTGTCGCTTGAGTTGTGGTTAAGTCATTGGTTAAAGTACTTATCTGTGTCGTCAGAGTCGCAATAGCTTCTTGAACGGTTGTGTTATCCGGTTGGCGCACCAATTTCCATTGCGCGGCAAATAGTGACCATTGCCGTGACTGCAAGGCGTCGGTTAAACGGCTAAGTTCAACTTCGCTGACATTGAGCTGAGTGAGCACATTGGTTTGTTCGGGGTCTAAAGGCACCGTGGTTTGGTTGGTTTCAGTATCGCCCGGCAAGGCGACAACCGTCTCATATCCGCCTGAAGAGCCACCGAAACGCAGCCCTGCGGTGGTAAATTCAAAACTAACGACATTGGTTAAAAAGGTGGTGATGGTATCTGTCATCAGCGCTAGGATCAGCCGCTCAATGGAATAACCAGCTACACCGGAATCAGGCAATTGCTCATTCAACCAGGCACCGAGCGCTTCACTGGGGGTATTACCTATGGCGACGGGCACTTCGCCTGAAGGCGGGATGTTGGTATTCTCATAAAATGCATCTTTGCCTTGCCACTGAAGTTTTTGTACCGAGCCATAAGGCAATAATTGACCAGGCAGGTTTTGTTGTGCTTGCGGTAACCCTGATGGGTCAACACCATTTTCTTTGGCCCATGCCTGCCACACTTTTTGGGCATCACTGAGATCTTGTGGCGTACCGTCACCCACTTGCATTTTCAGTGATTCCATTTGATTTTGCCACTGCTGCTCGTCGGTAAACCCTTGGGCCTGTTCTGCCGATACCCCAAGTAGCGGATCCCAGTCGGTCGGGTTAAAAAACCCGATCACAGAATAAGAAATGTCCGCCTTTGAATCCAATAGTGAGGTCAATGGATCATAAAAAGCCAATATATTGATTGCCGACTGGTAGGTCACAGAAAACGCAGGCGCACCGGGTGCCATAGAATACAGCCGCTTTTCCGTTGAAGGTGCGTCAGTCATCGGTTTAGTGAGTTCAGTGGCAACACCGATAAACGTATATTTATTTCGAGACTCAGGTGCAGGCCAGGCAGATTGGCCGTTAAATTCATCTTCTTTATCGCTTTGCAACAGCCACGCAGTTAGTGTCGGTGCAGTACCTGGATCGGCATCTTTTAAAGTGACAGAGCGCACCACCAACCAACGGTTGGGCAATAGCGGAAACTCAATACCATCGGGTTGCGATTGACCAGATCTAAGACCCGTTGGCACCGTCCAGTGCAGCTCTACTCCTAACTGGGGCACGCCCAACCCAGTTGCCGCTTCAAATGCTGCGGATGTCGGCACCGGGTTAGAGGTATTACGTAAATTGGTGTAATCCACCCCCACTTGAGAAAAGTTTTTGGTGATATCCCGTAAGTTCGGCTCACCCAATGCCAGTGCATCCACTGTCATCGGCGCTAGTAGACGCGGGCCAGACCATAACGCAGCAGTCATGATGATTCGCCTCCGCTTGATGCCTTACTCGGTTGTGGTTTAAACACTTGCAGACCTGCGGCCCGGATCATTTCAACGGCAAAATCTGCCGCAGATAAATCTTTATCACTCGGCCAATTATCGGTTTTGCTCAACCAACAGTTTAACTCTGCCATACTTCGCTTAACATCGATAACACCGGCGGTTTGGTCATCGTTGCGAAAAAATATTTGAGAGCGTACTGCCACATTGTCTTGCTTGATTTGTTGGCCGATTTGATCCGCTTGAAGGCTACGAACAAAGGTATAGGCACCTAACGTTGTACCGCCTTGGCAGTTTGGAAAAGGCGTTTCTTTTTCGACGCGTACACCAAAGTGAATACCTTCTGAGGGTTCTATGAGCTTCACTTGTGCCGGTAAATCTTCAAAGATTACCAGCAACACATCTTTAGCCAGTGGATCCATCCGCAGCAAATTGATTTTCTGCTCATTCTCATCCAGACCCACGACCTCCATCCCGGGATAGCCACCCACGACTGAAGAACGTATCAACATAACAGTAACCACCCCGCCTTCACTTACCGCTTTCGGCTCGGCGACACCACGGAGCTGACTACGCAATTTTTGTGCTTCTTGGTGGACAACTTCTGTCAGATTGACTTGCTGGTTTATGTCCGTGAGCATTTTCAGTGAACCCGTACGACCTAATGACAATGCCCCATCCATTGCACGCTCCAGCCAGTTGATGTCCATAAACGACCAGCGAATGGATTCAGACGGCAGCATACGGTAATCGGGCACCAAATACTCAAAAGGTACCCCATAGAGTAAAAACAGCCGAGACAACCAGGCTTTTATTGGTTCAGGCATATCTTCCGCTTGTGCGGTTGCGGCCTGCTGTAGTACTTGCTGAGCGGCCTCTGCCCTTGGCTTCCAACTCTTCATTATTGTTTTCCTTCAAGAAAACCCAACTGGGTCATAACAAATTCTAACGGATCCTCACCTGCTGAAGTGGCATCTCGCAGTTTCTCGGCATCAGGCAAATGTGCCGCACTGTTGGTACAGGCACGGGCACGTCGTTGTCTTATTTGAGGAATAGACACTTCACTGAGGTTCTGTTGCAACATGTGCGTCGCACGATGTGCCGTCGACAAATCGCTGCTCGACTCTGTGGTGCCTTTGGTTGCCTGCAACTGCTGAGTAACCAGCTGACTCTCCATAACCGTATGGACTGAAACCCTTTGCTGTTGTCGCCACAACTGCATCTGTTTAACAAATGAGGTATCTGACAGCGCCAGCAAACGGCCAATTTGCCAAGCTGCAGCATAAGTGAAATCGAACATCCCATTTTGAGGATTGTAACGAATGGCATGATCAGAAACCGAATACGTGGTTTTGAGTGGATCTTCACGGTTTGGCCAAGGCGTCAATACACCCCGTGTCCAAGCGGTGGTTTGTTCACCTTCAAGCAGTTGAGTCTGAGTGGGAACATAGCCCAAATTCAAAGCTTGCTCAGCGACTTTTTCAGCATCTGTTTCATTTGAGGCATCTGTCGAGGACATGCGTAGCACCTGGTTTTGACCAGTGTTTTTAATGTTCTGCAACAGACTGATGAAATCACCGGGAAAGGCTGACACGGTATATTGCCACTGAGCCAAAACCGCCAGGTTAATCTCTTTGCCGCTGACCGATGCGCCGGGTAAATTTTTACTCTGACCTTCTAACGATACCAAATAAACCGTGCTGGTACGCGCTTGACTGCTCGAAGACGCCGGTAACCGATTCGCCACCACCAAAGACCAAAAGCCATTGGCCAAACCGGTGATTTTATCGGTGGTATCGACATTGCGAACATGGGTAAGAAACGGCAGTTCATCCAGTGACGGCGCAATAGTTTGAAACAGCGCAAGATCCATTTTCATCAATTGTACTTGCTGGGCTTTCTCATCTGTGGTTAAGTTTGGCAGATCGGGCACCACTGTATCATTGGCTGTGTTGATCAAATCATCCACAGTCGCAGTAGTTGGACTTTTGACCTTGTCTTTTTCAGTGTCATGCACAACCAGCAACGCCAGCCAAGGGGTATTGTCGGTAACATCACCGGGCACTATTGGCCTTGCCCAAGGCAAGTCTTGGGTCAGCACCACATGAGGCAAAGCCTCTGCAAAATTACCGGCATGATTGCCCGGCGGATAAACCGATTGCAGATCTGCCGGTTGAATACTGAACCGTGGTGCCATAACTTGCAGTGTTTGGTTGGCAATGTAGTCAGGCGGACTATCGCCATCAGGACCAAGGTCAACACTCTGAGTTACCTTTAACTCATATGTACCCGCTTTTAATGGCGCAATGCTGGAGTCATAAAACGTCACTTTACCGGAGAGTAAATCACTGTCCGGACCAATAGTGTTACTCATTAACGTTCTCCCTCTAGTTTTAAACTGACACTGACTCGCTTAGGTTTGGTTATGCAATGCGCATCTGCGCCCAAGTGCAAACCTTGATTATTTTGCGAACCACGCAGGCTATTTTGCGTGTTGTGACTGAACACCCCAACCAATTGCTCGGCATGCTTCGCGCGCACCATCAAGCGCACCCATCTGTCAATCGCCAAGCCCGAAATATCCACACTCGCCGTTTGACAGCCGATACTGCGGTCATCTGCCAGCAATGGTGCCAGTGAGCGTTTAAGCAGTTTACCTTCGGCATTTCGCTCGACCACCGCCACTTCAATATCATCGGGGTCTCCATCGACCAACACACAGGCCAAATCGTGATGACCCGGTAGCCAAGTGGTAACCCAACCCGGACGGTGCTCATCAACATGCTCAACCAAATTAAAACTGAGCATGTGGTCGGCGGCGCAAACATCTCGCTCATTAATACTGTGCATGCGAATAACCGCTTGTGGTTTAACCAAGCAGTCATCCCCCATTAAATAACGGGCATTGACACGAACCAGCTGGCTACCTCTTTGCCATCCGGCAATCTCAGGTTGATTGTCAGCCCCAGTGACGACCGCGTGGTCGATACCCTGCGGCAAGTTCACCGCCACATTATCATCGCTGGTTTGGTCATGCATAAAGGTCGGCTCAAGCCGCTCATCAAAGCCCATCACCCTGATCCCCAGTTGACCGTTACAAGTGATACTATGACCCGCGCGCTTATCAAGGGCCCAAACTGCAGCGGTACCGCGCCTGAGGCTTGGATCCCTACCCAAACGCTCTGATTCAACCCAGCTAGCGCAGACCGTACGACGGGCAAAACGGCCCTGCCCTTGTGCGATTAGGCGACCGGCATAACGACGCGCCCCGCCCAAATTTCGTGGCGCGGCCAGTGGTTGCTCCTGAACCAAGGTCTTGGCCTGAGGGGTAAAACGGGTTAACTTTTTGCTCGAACTCGGTGCAAGGGTTTGACTCAATTCGGCCAATACCGGCGGTGCCTGGAAAATATCAGTCGCTTGCCTGGCCATCACGTACAAATCCGGGTTTAACGGTGCCAGTAATGAACGCTGTTGCAACGATGCCAGAATTTGATTGCGCACATCAACGATACCCGCCGCCATAATTGTTTCCATGACGGTCTGAATAGGCTTTGTCTGAGGCAAAGGGTCTGCCGGAGTATACGGCGCATCAACCGACAGTGGTAAACCCATATCGCTGAGGCTTTCTGTACCGAATACTGACAAGTCGGCAGGCCCTAACTCACCGTTGTGTTGATAGCGAACCCCGGCAATGGCGGAACCTGTCATGGTATCGGGAATGACCGTATTGGTCGCAGGCGCAGTTTTGGTTTGTAAAGGTGAGGTTGCCCACAACCCCATCGGACTATTGCTGGTATATGGAAGCAAATCAAACGTGGTGCTTTCAATCGGGAAGTTAGTCCCTTGTGCCATAATGCTAAAGGTCACCTCAGATGCCAAGGTGCTAATATCCATCGGGCGCACACCCAACGGCGTACCTTTGCTGATAGGCGTAATATCACCGGCGATGGCTTTGGTGCTAGGCACCGCAGACTCGGCCTGTAATTCAAACCCAATACGTTGCATAGTCCAGACATCAGTATTAGCCTCACCTTCAATCAAACCAGCAGGGATCTGTAGTTTCAATACATTCTGCTTGCCTGACGATGCAGCTGCCAGCTCAGCGTTTACCGGTGGTTTAGTCGCTGGCGGTAAGAAGTTCTCAGAAAATATTTGCCAGCTACCGATAGGCTTGTTGTCCAAATCCGGGTTTTGGTCGCCGATTGGTATAGAGAAAGAGATCACATACCAGTTGACCGTGACCTTACCTGCAGTAGGCGGCCCCCAAAGTTGTAACGCCGCACCGATTTCGGCTTTCAGGCTAATGGTTATTCCAAGCAGCTTGATGGTAAACGCCGCACCGACACTGATTGAGATATCAACGTTAAAATAAAATGGCTTCCACGCAATAATAAAATCGGCATTGGCTTTAAACCATGCACTGAGCGGACCGGCTTTGTATTCCAAATCTAGCCTGCCACCTGCCATCACCGCGTTAGGCGTCAACGCAAAATAGGCTTCACCGACAATACTGGCTCCAGCAATAGGCCAGCGCAGCCCTAAACGCGGTACCACCGGGTAATAATCCGGCGGGGTGTAATTAGGGTTGAATCCACCCAACGTAAGACAGAAGTCTCCGGAATGTTCATTCGGCGACCACCAAATGGTTAAGGCGAATCCACCGGTGATCTTACAGTTTTTATCCAGCACAAACGAAGCAGGTGTCAGCCGTGCCTGAGCCAATAAAGAACCTTCGGTAATGTTAACGGTGACAATCAAACCAAGTTGGGCAAACATCAACGCTTTTTTGGGATCTTGCACCAACGGCGGCTGAGAAATGGTCGACACTCCCAGCAATGACATCACCAAAGAGTTACCGAACTCCACCACAGCCAGGGCTGTCGACTCAATTAATGCATAGCTGGTAAACTTCACACCGGCGGCAACCCAATAGGCGCCGACTTCCGGTTTCACCACCTGTGACATTTTGCTCAACGCCTCGCTTGGTGTCGGATCAGTGCCAAAAATAGCTGACGGATCATTCGCCGCCTGAACCAGAATAAAATCTTGCACCTTATCAGGCTGTGGCAATATCAATGAGCGATTGTATGCAAAGCCGCCGGAAAAGCCTTTAATGAAAAATGACGGTGGCCCGCCCAATGGAAAACCACTGGCGGCAAAGACGAAAAATGACGGATACTTATCATCAGTCGTGGGATCGGTCATCAGTCCGTATGAACCCACAGCCGATACTCCAAAACGGCCGATGTTGACATTCATTGCACCGTTGTACAGCACATCATCACCGGATTGCTCTTTAACCAGTCCACCCGCGATATCTACCGAGCCAGATTTAAATGACACGGCTAGACCGCGCAAGTCCATATCATAAGAGTCCAGTGACAGCGGTTTAGAAACATTCACCCCTACCGACAAATCAAACACAGTCATAGACAAGGCGCTAATGTCTAATCCGCCAGTAAAGCCAACTCCTAATCGCGTCGGTTCGTTGTCCCAGGAAAAACCGACTTGCTGGACACTCAGCGGTCCGAAAGATTGTTGTATCGGAATAATCACTTCGTTGACGACTTCACCCGAGGCATTTTCTAACCCGGCCCAAAATTGACCCGGGTGAGTGTACGCGGCAATCGCACTGAATCTTGGGTCTGTGGGTGGGTTGTTGGCTTCAGATCCGCTGCTTCCGCTACCTAGTAGATTGGCAGCAACAGGGTTAACCGATGAGCCTTGCGGCAGGGCATTTGGTGATAATGCCCAACCTAAATCGGCAAACTCCAAACTACCGCCGATGACCGTTTTGTCCAAATCGTCAAAGGTCAATTGCATCAAGGTTCGGGGGCTGACCTGCTGCATCGAAAAGCGTGAGACCGATACCAAAGGCGCTTGGCTTTTCCCGTGAATATCCAGCCCGATATTGCCTAATACCAAAGATGTTCCGGCAAAATTCGGGGTGTAGTCGGGGGCATCGGCGATCGGCAGATAAGCGGCAAGCCCTGGTTGCGGTTTGACAGTCCCTTGTTGGCCACTTTTATCTATCCAGATATCATTTTGCGCGCCCAATTGGAAGGTCACATAAGGCAACGCATTGACGGCTATATCGTTAGCCTGAAGCCGTATCCCGTAACCGAGTGTGTCATGCTTTTCAAGGTATATACCGCCTTCTTTTCCGATGGTGAGTACCTTAAGCGGATTGGTCAACATCGCTGTGAGGAAACCACCGATAAAGCGCTGCGGCGTTAACTGGGTCAAAGTATCTATGCTGACTAGCACATACTTATCTTCGACTTTCTCTAACAAGCCACCACCAATTAACAGATCGCCCGGCGTCGGTGCTTTATCTTGGTCAACGATTTTCGCGTCTAACCAAGCTTTCACCTGAGTGATGTCCAGCAGTAAAATAGAGCCGTAGCGTGGTACTACCCACTTGAGCACATCAAGCAGCCAATCTTTGAGAGTCACACCGTTAAAGAATTGCGGCAGTAGCTCCACTTGCAATGCCGAGGCAACATTGTTGTCCCGTTGTGGGTCAAACAACATATTAAAGGTATTGTTGGCGGCATCGAATTTCATCAACAACGCTGGGCCTGAGTTCTCCAGTACCACAGGTATTTGCAGGTTCAAGCCGAAGCTGAACATCACATCAAAGTTGTTGGCCGGGTCAACACCCACACCGGTACGGGAGACAGTGACATCGAGCAGCCCGGTATCAGGGAAGTCTACCTCGGTCCAGAAGCCGAACAAACCGTTATCATCACGACCGGATAACAGCGTGATCGGAATATCCTTGCTCGGTATCCAGCTAACCAAACCTTCTTTAGGTTCGATGGTACCGGGGATAAGACCAGTCAATAGCGTTGTAATTGCTTTCGCAGTGCCGTTGGCACCATCAGCTGACAGTCGGACATTGAGCCAGTCCAGCGCCTTTTGCAAGATCTCCTCAGGGGTGGTGGCCGAGCTTAACTCAGTGACCAGCGCTGCGACATCCAGCTGTTCGGCTCCGCCGGCAACCCTTAAACGATTGACAAAATCTTCCGCTTGAGTGCCTTGAAGCTTGTCAATCAGCACCCCGGTCAGCTCCTTGGCCAACTCCTGCACTGCCACAGATGTCGCCGCTTCTATCAAGGCCTGCCAACCGGCAAATGGGACTAGCGCCAGTGTTGGGCCTTCGGTCTGGCCCAGACTCAGCGTAAAACCTTTGTCGTAGCCGGTAACGATATACACCTTGGTCGTGGTTTGCTCGACTTTTACCGAGCCGGTAATGCCGGGTTGGAAAGTACGGTTAAGAGCAACCCCAGCGCCTAACGTGACCATGGCAACATTTTCTGAAATGGCTTGGGTGGTCTGCAATGAGGTGACAAATTGTGGATCATCAGAGTTACTGTCATCTACTGCAAATTGCAATTTCACACCATAGGGGAAACCGCTGACCAACACCCCTGTTTGACCGCTCGGCAACTGCTCTACCTTCATGCCGTTGCCGGACACTTCAGGGATCTCTTTAAGCAGCGTACCAACACGATTAACATCCAATGTGCCCTGAGCACCGAACACTGAGCCAGACAGCAGCCATTCAACGGGATTATCAAATAAACCCAGCAACGACTTGAAGGTAAGTTGCTCCCCTTGTTTGACCAACAGACCTAACCCTTGCATCAGCACCGCGGCCAATGGATAAGGCTTTATGACATATTGGTCTAACAGCAAGGTAACGAAGCTCGAGACTGTTTGCGGAGGTCCCAGCACAGTCACCTGGTTGATGAATTGCTCTGTGCTAAATGGATAGAGTGTCAATTCAGGTGCAGCAGGCGTTTGACCGTCACCCCATAAGATATTTACGTTCAGCGGTCGCGTTGTCGAAGCTTGACCGATGCGCCAACTAACACTCGGCGCAAATGACATCCGCACTTGCGGAATATAGCAATTGATATCGGCACTAAGGATGCCGTTGCTCAGATTCAAAGACAAAACGCCGGATAACTCAACAAAAGTGCCAATCGCTATCGGCGCTTTGGTGGCAAGCTGGAACTGTTCACCGTTAACAACCTGCCATTTAAATTGACCGAAATCACCTTGATCCGACCCGGCAATAGCAGTCGTTAACGCTTTCACCCTATCACTGTCACCAAGCAATGCTTCAAAGGCATCGACTAAAGTACTGACCGGAGCGGAGGCCAGCTTAACAATGGCCTCAGGCACTGGCGCGTAACCAAGTGATTTGGATGACAACAAACCCAGAGCCGACAGCATGTCCAGTACCTGACTCGGTATGGTCGGCACAGTGATACCCAAGAGCTGTTCTAACAGGTTAAACAAGTTGGTCCGGCCTTCAGCATCTCCAAGGACTTTGACAATCCCATTTGTCAGCCAATTCAAAGGATTGGCGAACAGGCCATTCCAACCTTCGCTTGAGATACCTGCATGCTCAGGATCGGTTAGCAACAGTCCCAAATCGGCAAACAGCTTGTAGGTATTTTGGAATGTTTTGTTGTCTTTGAGCCCCTTCGCGGTGTACGCAAATGCCGTATTTAAGGCACTAAAGAAAGCCTGTTTATTGGCCTCAAGCGGCAGTAGTTTATCCCCCGAAACCAACAATGGAATGGGCGTGATGACCAAACCTTGATCAAGGGTAAATAATAGTTTCACCATCAGCCCGTCGATGTCCTTACCGTCATACGTGGTAACAGGCCCTTCGGTTGACGTCATGGTGGCGGACAAGAGTAAAGAAGGCACATGCTTATCCGTTTCCGGGGTATCCCCAACCGGCACCTGCACTGCCAATATTTGGGCATCGGTAACCACCTTGATACCGTTAACAGGCTCGCTACTGCTTTGCCTGCCCAGCCCCAACCCGAGGCTGTCTGAAACACCACTGAACACCAACAAGTCGAACCCTGACGCAAACGCTAACGGTAAGCGCAGCGGCTCATCAATGCTACCTGCGCCGCTCACAGAAGGTACCGACTGACCATTAGTAATGGCCCAAGCCACCACGGAAGTGGCGGCTTTAAGGTTCGCAGGGACCGAAGTGATACCTTGTAACTGGGTTTTTAAATCGCCGATAGGATCGTTGAAATTGGCCGGGGCCAGTACCGGCATGGTGTCTGGCCAATGGATCTCTTGCGGCAAGTGAGCACCGAGATCTGGCACCAGCCCCAATACACCATCCATCGCCAGCGCTGCGGGCTGTTCCGTACGCGCGATAAATAAGCCGAGCAAACGTACCAATAAAGTGGCGAAATTGCTTTGCTCCATGAGCTTATCAAGCTCAGTGGTATCGCTAAAAATCAAATCCTGGTCTAATGCCAAGGCGTCTGAACCTATCTCAATTGCCGGTTTAGACACGGTCATGTTCCATGCCCAGCTCGACATATTGCCCCAACTAACGTCCATACTGGCGCCGTCGGCGGTAATTTTCGCGCCGACAATGTTCGGGATTTGTAATTTTTCATTGAGCCCCATCGCTGCACGCATCAGCGGCAGCCAACTGGCGGTAACATTATCGCCGATGTCCAGTTGCACCAAATGAACGTCGACATCCAAATCGATGGTCGGAAGATTAGTAAATTTAAGCGGCGGATTGACGCTAAAACCAAAAGTCAATAACTTGTCGGCACCACTGCCGGGCTCTTGGAATATCAACAGGCTAATCGGCGTACTGGCTAGACGTACCAGCCATGGAGAAGTACGGGTGCCATCCCCATTAACGCTGATCGTTGGGCCTCCGACTTCGGCCAGCAAGGTCCCAAACGCTTCAACAATATAGGTAAAGGCTAACTTGTCACCGGCATTTTTACTCAGCAAGTCGCTGTAATACCCGGTCATCGCCTGGATCGGGTTGGAAATCGAATCCAATAATCCTGCGGCTGACAGCGGTGGTGTAGCAGGCCAAGTGTCGCCACTTGGCAATGTCGGTGGGATCAAACCGATGATGGTGCCCACTGCGGTGCCAAAGTCAACATGCTCACTACCGCCGATGCCCAACAATTGTTTCAGTTTGTCAACGATTTCACTGATCAGAGTATCAACCCCGACCTTGGCAATCTGCTGTGGATCCAACAGATTCAAAGACTCATATTGACCATCTGTTGTGGTGACATTGATGAGTTGAAAATTGGGCTGCAGTTGCATGCCCTCGGCAAGCACAATACCAGCCTTAACACTACCGAGCGATAATTTAATCGGGGAATCAGTTTCTAGTAACAACTGACCTGTAGTACCGCGCTGGAAGACAAACCCGGCCTCACCACTTAAAGAGTCAGGTTTTGATGATAAATTACCGTTAAGGTCGAGGTTCATTTGACCCAGCTCGACAGCGGCGTTCATCACCAATTCATAATCATTGGAACCGCCCAAACCTTTCGGCTTCGCCTCAAATGCCACGCCGGGATAGAATTGACGAACCCCTTGCGCATTGGTTTGATAGCCCAAGGTAAACAAGAAACTACCGACATTATTGACGTCAGCCAAAGTTACACTGAGCGGGTCATTCCTGCTACCGCTACCGCTGATCGTCGGCCCAGTGGTGCCGATCAGCTGACCTAAAGCATAGAGCCAAGCTTTACCGGCTTCAACATCATCAAGCAATCGCGCAAACCAAGATAAAATCGTGGCGGCGGGGTTACCGCCTTGCGCGGCGACCTGAGACATCTGAACCCAATTAAGCAGCGGCACTTTACCGCTCGCCCCTGGTACATTTTCAGCCAAACCCAACACGGGTAACACATAAACTAGTTTGTCTTTGTCGATACCGGCCTGAGCCAAAGCGCTCATGGCAATAGCGGCAATACTGGAAAGGATCTCCTGGTCGGGTAATGCCAACAGGTCAACCAATGAGATATCTTTGGCCTCGTCAGCATTTGGCAGTTTAAAATCGACAAACACTAAAGACAGGTCAACCGGGTCGCCGCTACCTAAATCGATAGAGGCCGAAGTTTTAATCCCCTTCAGTGAGATATCAACACCGTCGAACAACAGTTGGTCTTCACCCGCGGATATTGACGCGCCGATGGAAAACGGTCTGCCCGTCTTGCCCATAGCCAAACTAAACTGACCGTTACCCAGCTCCACCATAGGTAAGAGTCCCCAGGCAAGCACTTTAATTGAATCCGGGCCAACACTTTCTTGTGCGCCGGTGGCAAGATCCAGCTTTTCAGCCTGTTTACTCTGGTTAGGCCCACTCTGATTAGGAAAATGCCATTGCACCAAAGAGCCCAGACCTATCACCTGAATCGCTTCATTTTCCGGCGAAGGATAAGAAACTAAATACAAACCGGTATGGGTAGCGCCGAAATTCAAAGGATACCAAGTGCCTAACAAAGTGGGATCGGTAACCGGAATGCCTAAAGCATTGCCTCCCACTTCACCTAGCAGTTGAGTAATCGCGGCAACAAACTCTTCTGGATTGTGTTTAATCGAGGTCTGAGTAACGGTAAAAGGGTCTTCAAACCAACCGGCTTGCAGCTCCACCACACCATCTTTGACTTTGATGATGCCGATCATCTGACCCAATGACAGCAGCAGCGGGTCTATATCTGAAGATGGAACGATATCAGATGACATTTAACTATCTCCTTTGTCAGATGGATCCAGCAATGCAATGTAGGTGTTGATGGCATGAGAGGTCGCGCCATCGAAGTCGGTCGAGCCACCGAGAGTAATATCGGTACCGTAACGGGTTAACAGACTGTTCCAGCTGACACGGGCAATGGCATCTTGCAACCGACTAACCAAAAAGACATTCTTCTTATATTCCGGATAGATACTTCTCAACCCATATCCCGCCGCCGCCGGACTGCCGTAACAATAGGCATTGACAGAAGGGACCTCGTCAATGGCATTGAAATTAAAATCTAAAGCCGCAACCATTGCCGCCATAGCACCGATGCTGTGGCCAGCAATGACCAACTCGTTCTTGCTGAAATCCAATGTCTTTAGATAGTCCCTTAGCTGCGTTCGATTGTCGTTGTAAACTTTGTAAGCACCACCATGTACATCGACACTACGAGGCAACCAATCGATGACCGTGTTAAAAAAATGCGCAAGGTCGTCCATCGCTTCGGCATAAGTCGTGTCGGAACGAAATACTACTGCATACAGGCCAGGACTGGGCCGATGAAACACACTTATCCAGGGGTTGTTATCCGGAAAAGCGTTGACCAACGACCAAGAAGAAGGCAAAGTGGGTGCCAGCTGAGGGTGCTGGGCTCGTTGCGCCGCTGCGGCACATAACTGAGTCATCACATAAGACAGTTGAGCATCATAACCATCCGCTTTGGTCGTGCTGACATTTTTAGGATTCGCGGTGGTGGTTTTATCATTTAGCACATCAGTATAAAATGGACCACTACGCTCCCACCAAGGAGCATCAAAGGCGGGCAACGAGGCTTTTTGTGGAGTATTGGTCCCCAGTTGCGCCAACGGATGGTCCTTGCCGTATACAGTCGGCTCGGTGGGAAAGAAGTCAATGACCGGGCTGATACCGGCGCTCACTGCCCAAGCATCGCTAATACTCTCGGTAAACACACTTTGAAAACCACTACTGGCATTTAATGGCGCCGAAAAGGAATACAAACGTATATCTTTAAATTTAATTGATATTTTTTCTTTATCTGGCCTAAAGTCAAACGCCGCCAATTGAGCAAATGCCGCGCCTATTCCCTGCCCGCAGATCAACAACTCTGTATTTTCAGGCACAACCAGTTGTGTTACCTCTTTAACGAGCTGCCATAGCGCTTCTCGCATAGACAAATAGATATTTTGCAGTGCACCATTAAAACTGACCTCCCCTGAAACAAGCGGCTCTGAGGCTTGCTCAGTCACTTGCAGTTGCGCAAGACGCTTCGCTTGTTCATGAGTGTTATTGCAGGCCCAACCCTGTAAGCAGTTCATTTGATTTAAAGTGCTGCTGACGATGTTTGCCGCATCCCCGGTACCGTCAGGATCGGACATGATCGAGTCAGACAACACCGACTGCTGTAAAAATGGATTGGGCTGCAAAGAAACTGTATTGAGAAAGTCCGTCCAGGGCGAGCCCAAAACAAGGGCAATTTGATTGTTACTTCCTACAAGATTACCGATACAGGTATAGGCCTGAATCCCATTGCCGACGTTAGTGCCAACCAGACCCCAGGGAGGAGGCAAACCTTTAGTGAGCAAGTTACTGAGATCACCCATTGCCAGTGAAGCCAGTTTTTGCAAAGACACGGAAATCGTTTCGTCATATGAAGCCATGGCGTATCCCCTTACAGTTATGTAGAAAAGTTAAAAAGCGAACTCAAATATCGACGTGATAGTTACCGTTATTCCCAGGCTCTCCGGCTCTTCCTGCATTGCCCGGATCGCCTGTACTACCAGCAAGACCTGCACTAGGAACAGGTGCACCACTACACTCACCTTTTCCAGGTTCACCGCCTGCGCCGCCCTCACCAAATTTACCACCTGTGCCGCCGGGTTGGCCAAAACCACCGGGTACCGATACGGTAACATTTGACTCATCGTCAGCCTTAACAACCTTCACTTTAATGTTTCCACCGTTACCGCCATTGCCACCACTACCGCCGTAGCCACCATTACCGCCGATGCCGCCGTTACCACCGTTTCCACCTGCAGTACAATGTGTTCCTTTGCTGTCACCGCTGCCACCGGTACCACCTTTACCACCCGTGCCACCGTCACCGCCGTTACCCGCTTTACCACCATCACCACCTTTACTTTCGATAGCCAAAATGCCACCGCTCAGCTCATTAATGGTCAATTGGAGTGATGCCGCATTTGTACCATCGGTACCGGATGTGCCGTTTGTGCCATTGCCGCCCTGTGAGCCATTGCCACCAGCGCCTGCGGCATCGCAGGAATTCCAGCTACACTTGCCTTTATTACCAACAAGGCCGTTGTCACCCGGGTCACCCATATCACCGTCAACACCGTTTGTACCATTAACACCGTTGACTAAAATCGTTGCTTCTTTACTCATTTTCTATTCACTCCTTATGAATGATTTGATTCGTATTTCAATACATTTCAACCGTGGTCAATTACACCTTACAGGTTGCACACATGGCTCTCAGCACAGAGGCAGTTGTCATTAACCGATTTTGATCAACATAGAACTTTCCCGATTGTGGACTGTCATCAGGTACTGAAACCTCAGGTTTGGTTACTCTTAGATCTGCACAACTGTCCCATGAACCGTCTACTCTTTGACCGTTGGCGATTTGATTAAACAGCGCCATACCTGTGTCGGTATGCCCCGATAGCAGCAAAGAGCCCGCTATCCAGCCTGCACTACTATAAGAGTTGGTCTGAAGTGGTCCGGCATGGGGGGTAAAACAAAAGCGACTTTTATCATCAAGCCAATGCGCTGCCAATAACACGTGATATGTACAGTACCAAGGGCCTTTCCACCAGTAGCCTTGCCAGCCACTCGCGGTGTCGAAGCTTGCATCCAGCTTAGGCAGCAAGCCTTTCCAGCTCTGTTGTGGTATATCTAAGTGTGCCCCTTTAAACGCAGGCCAAAGAATATCTAAATGAGGTTCAGACCATGCTCCAGGCCCATCACAATAGGTGACAAAGCCTAATGATTCATGCCATGCCCGGCGCAAAAATGCACGATCTTCCTCTGCCACCGGATACCCGACAGCATCAAGCAAAGCAATGGCGCAAGCCGTTGAATCTGAGTCGGCTCCGGTTTCGTGATTGTATCCCCAACCGATGGCATAAGTGCGTTGGCGGCTTAACCAATCCGCAGCTCTTGCAGCAGATGCCGCTGCTTTGGGGATTTGCCAGCAGTCGGCAGCCTCAGCCAATGCCCAACCAATATAAGCGGTTGCCCATTCAGTTGATATCCCTACTGGCAGGCAATAGTCTTGCCACTGCCCGTCTTGCTCAGCATCGAGGATAAAATCAACTGCCTTGTCAACCGCTTGAACTAAAGACATCGTTATCTTACCGCCTGAAAATACACATTAACTCGAGTATCCCCGTCGGCAGTTACACCCAACCCAGCAAATGCAACGGCTACCTTGTCCTCATCGAGAGACTCAGAAAAACGCGGTAGTCCCTGAGCACCTGGAACCTGGCTTAAAATATCGTCCCACTGGGCTAAAGAATGACCAACACAGTGACCACAAATATCAATCTTGGCATCGGTTGCCCCGTTACCTTGCATCGGTGCCGAAATAGACAGTACCAGTCCGGATGAGTCGATTTCACCACCGGATATCACCTTAGCCAACCAATGCAACATCGGCTCGCTATATAACTCAGCTACCCCGATGTGTTGTAGGTTACTTTGTGCTGTTAAGCGAAAATAAATCTTCACTCTGGCATCATCCAAGCTGTGACCTTCAATACCGAAACTGGCCAACTGAATAGACTCAGTTTTGTGTAGCAAGGTGGCAAAATAATCCCGTGAGTCAGGAGCAACGGATTTCAACCAATCGTCAATATGCTCTGAAGCTTTATCCAAAAACGGATAAGCATCACAGTACATTGCCATACCGGGCCCTCCAGGTACCGTGGCAAGCCACAGTGGCCCATTGGTAAACCTGTCCGGTTCACACCATTGGCACATCATATCCAAAGTGGTTTTCAAACTGGCGGTTAACTCAGGTGCCTTAGTTAAGGACAGGTCAATAGCTACCTCCCAGGCACCGTGAAACCTCGCCTGTTCTCGCATAACATGACAAGGGTCAACCAAAAGTCGCCCCCTGAGTTTGTTATTTTTCGCTGACACACAAACTTCCAGAGGCGAACCGTTGCCATTGAGCGTAGAGTGACCATCTTCACTGGCCCAAGTTGATTTTGGTAACAGAGTGTTAAGCTCCTGCTCGAACGAGACACTATCGAAAATGCCCAATCGCTCGGAGGCCGGTGCTAACGCGCTGATGTCCTGTGCTACGGTCATCGTTTATTAACCTTTAGGAACAACGTTGATCACACCTGCTCTACCGGGGTTACCGGGAGTACCGGCTTGGCCGCCATTGCCTGAACTACCGTCAGGAGAACCGGAGCCGGCATCACCGCCCGGACCACCAGCACCACCGGTGCCACCGGTCGCTTCTTCTGAGCTGGTAGTAATATTGGCACTTGGATCTAACTTTGTGTAAATCACAGTGAACGTACCACCATCACCACCGTTACCGCCGTTACCACCATTGCCGCCGGTACCGCCGTTGCCGCCCTGGCCTTTATCGCCTTTAGAACCGCAACCACCGTCACCGCCTTCACCACCTTGACCACCTTGACCGCCTTTGCCGCCACTTCCACCGGAACCACCAGGACCACCGGCGTTATGGATAGAAATGTCGCCGGTAATGGCACCAACGTTAAGGGTTACCGAGTTACTATTACCACCACGGCTGCCATCGGTGCCGTTACGGCCAACCTTACCGGTTTCGCCGGTACCGCCTTTACCACCATCACCATGACAGGAGCCATTCCAGCTTGAGCTAGGCCCTGATGAGCCTTTAGAACCAGAGTTACCAGAACCGCCTGCCTGACCTGAGGTTCCTGGGGTCCCTTTAGTGCCTATATTTGTTATCGTTCTTGATGAATCAGTCATTGCTATCTCCCTGTTATTGTTGAATAAGCTCTTCGATATTCACAGTGACTTTAGACTCAACGATGATCTGTCCGCCTGGCTCTACCGTCACTTTTTTAGCATTGACAACTGATCCATCAGGTTCGTTTATTATCCAAGGTTTTTCAGGGGTAACCACAATGTCATCCACGGCATAAACAGGTACCGAAAATGGCGCGAAGTATTTTTCAACCACGGGTTTCCAATCTGCTGCTTTGTCTGAGTGCCCCCAAACATAGGCTTCAGCGCCTTTGATTACATTCTCTCTGAGATCACTGGTCAGATCGTCCAGGTGATCGACATTGTAATCACCAGGATTACAGGCAGGCACATCAGGCGCGCCAGCGATCTTGCCACTATCGTGCAGAGCATTGCTACAACCGGTCCACTTCTTAACCTCATCCAGATCTTTGGTCTCAAGCACTTTGGCTGCTTTAATATCCTTGCCGCCACCGGATACACCGAACTGAATCGGTCCATCACAATCGCTACACTTCGACACATCGTCTGGGCCCAGACCATAGCGTTTCAGTTGATTTTCAAAAGTAAAATCACTCATGTTTTCTCCTTATTGTCTTCAGTAATAAAATTACGCACCAGTACTCAGTTCAAAACTACTGGTGAATTTGTGAAACATTGGTACTTGTGAACCGGTTTTACTTACCGGTTTGAGCTCAAAATTCATCAAAGCTTGATTGCAAGAAAGGTAGCGCACTACCCATAAAGTCAATGCTGTCAGTGCCATGTAAAATATCCCGGCCATCAAATCCGTGTAATAGTCAAGAATATGCTTTGTCATTGCACACCAATCTGTAGGTTGTAATTTGAACTGTTTTTGAAACAACAGGACCCGGGCTTATTTCACAAGCCCGTGCGATTTCTGTTGCTATCATAAGAACAAGCGGAGGACCGACACTCCTTGTTGTTCTACTTCTATTGATTACCGCCAAATTCATGCTAGTTCCTTGTCGACGTAATAGTAAGTCAGACAAATTAGTATGTAAGTTATTTGTAGCACAGAAGTTATCTTGTAAACATTACACCTAATTACACGGACCGCTAATCATAGAGAATTACGACGTTGATTCAGCTAAAAAACCACTAAAACATTGATTTAAATATTTTTTCCCTGCCGGTAACTGAAAGACGTTTTTTGCCGGAGCAATGGATAAGGTACTAACTTGATTCATGATCGACACTCCGGTTAACTGTGTTTATCACTATCAGTTTGGCGCATTGACGCCGATTTAGGCACGCCCATCTCATCAATCACCCTGCAACTTCCTAAACTGAGTGCACAGAAATTAGCACAAGCTACATGTGCTCATTTGCACATTGAGAATAGCCTTACTTAGTGTTTAGAATTTGTGATGAACGAAGGTGGTTGTCGCATTCGCCGAGATGGAGGAGCAGTAGTATTCGCTGGCGTACGGCATATAGCATTAAATTTATTGTAAAAAGAAACAATATTCAAAAAAGGCGTACGTGCTTGGCAAATGAAGGTTGCTGGAAACGAGCTCTACCTTGAAAAGACAATGAATGGCAAGTGATTTTTCATGCTCTTACCCTAGTCTTTTTGGCTTATCTATGTGAAAAATCCCCATCAATATTAAAGGCGATTTTATAATGAGAAAACTAACGTGGACAGGCATTCATGAACTCAAATTCTGAGGAACTTACGGAAACTTACGTGGGCCACGTTCAAGCTTGAAACTTTGAGTGTTTTGCCTAAGCTTTAAATTCTCAAAATCATTTCAAATTCTAAGTTCAAGGAGTGAACGATGGGTTTAGCAAGGAAGCGGCAGATAAGTTTGTCAGATACTCGATATTATCATTGTGTTTCGCGCTGTGTGCGTAGGGCATTTTGAGCTATAAGCAGACATATACACTTTAACTAGTAGTGTATTATACCTGCACCCTTTTGAATAAAAAGTCTAGGGAGTTATCCGCATAATCTGGTGTCAATTCACCATTTGAGTCACATGCTAGTGCCATTGAAAAGCCATGAAGATAGTCAACTAATAGATCAAGAAAAGCCTTTTCTTGATCGCTTCTTAATTTTAATGGGTTAACAATTAAATTAAATCTACTTACAAATACATCGGCAGGACTGTTTGAAGACATAGATAAGAGAGTCTTTAATAAGCCATCATATTTTTGGAGAATTGCTAAATAGCTTTTTGAAAGCTCTTTTAGTTCTTGTTTCCAATCTAATTTTCCGCTAGGTACATATATTTCAGACATTAGTGACTTAGCAACACCCTCCAGTAAAATATTTTTGTTTTTAAAGTAATAATATAAAGCCATAGGATCGACATTCAATTCTTTCGAAATGGCCCTCATACTAGGAACTTTCCCAGTGCCAGCCATCATACATTTAGCTTTACTTACTATTAACTCGGCACTAAGGCTGTTTTTATTTTTGGACGGGCGACCTCTTTTTGCTTCGGATTGCTTCATATAAAAATCTATAAACTTTACTTTTAATTTCTACGATGTAGAATAATTTTACAATATTCTACATCGTAGAATAAAGTAAAATTAAGTTAATAGGGGTATTTATGTCCAATAAAGTATTTATAGCTACAAGCCTCGATGGTTACATCGCTGGAAAAAATAATGAAATTGATTGGTTAGAGACTATTCCTAATCCAGATAATATCGATATGGGTTATCAGGCTCATATGGAAAGTATCGATGCTTTAGTTATGGGTCGTAACACGATGGAGTTAGTTGCGAGTATGGATATTGAATGGCCTTACAGCAAACCGGTTTTCGTTTTAAGTAAATCATTGACGAAAATGCCAGATAAACTGAAAGGAAAAGCATTTTTAGTTAAAGGGAATATAAAAAGTATCAATAACGAGTTAAAGAAAAAAGGATACAACAACTTATATATAGATGGTGGCTTGACTATTCAGAGTTTTTTAAAAGAAGACTTGGTTGATGAGCTTCTAATTACAACAATACCAATATTACTTGGCAGTGGAATCCGACTCTTCGGTGAATTAAATCGTGTAATAGAATTTAGGTGTACAAAATCTGAAAAGTACTCAAATGGTATCTGCCAAAATCGTTTTGAGCGCTACGTTGGTTAATATTCAATTGAATACATGTGCCAATGCGAAAGACCGCTTTTGGCACACGGAACTATCAGGTTTTATTAAGTTCGCTTAGCCTAATTTGACAAATCAAGTTAAGACTTATTCACCTCAAACATATTAAAAGCGAATATGGGCAAAAAAGCGCCTCTGACAAAACCGAGTACACTGCACGCTGATTTTGGCTAAGAACTTCCTTAAAGTTATGACAGTGAATTATTAAAGCACCCTAGAATTTTTCACCGCGCTCACACCTTGCCAATCTTCTAAGTCTTGATCGGGTTTTTCTTCTCTAAATTTGGCATACTGTGCAATTCCTACTGAATCTTCAAGTATCTCAACTTCAACACCTTTTTCTTGTAGTAAGCTTTCGTTGCCAGAGGCATTGGTTACATCCCCCACCACAACTTTACTAAACCCGCGCATGTACAACAAAGTGGCGCATACATCACAGGGGCTTAAACTGGTATACAAGGTGGTTTTACTAAAGTCGATTCGCCCAGCATCGCGAATGGCCGAGGTTTCACCATGGTTATAAGGGTGATCTTCTTGTACTAGGGTATTGTGGCCTTTACCTACAATTCTTTTTGTTAAGTTATCTACTATCACTGCGCCAATTGGGCAGCCGCCCTCTTGATAGCTTTTTTGCGCCAATAACACCGCTATGCGCATAAAATCAGCATCACTCAAACTACTACCAAATTCCCCACCCATTAAAGTTGGCAAACTGCGGGTTGGCATATGAGCAACGGCCTCTAGCGCCTCATCACAAATTTGCGCACGTTTTGTTAATATGGCCATGATCAGTTCCTTTAAATTAGTTTTGGATGTATTGGTAACAGCATAGCTTGATCTTCAAGCACATACACACTCATCTTTGTAGTAATGCTTATGAGATTTGGGCGACACTCGCCCAACTTCCACGATATGAAAACCAAAACCTATTAACCCAGTTAAATTGTTTATGGTTGCAAGCGCCACAGTGTGGCCTCGCTTTACGCACGCGTGGATCAAGCGTAAAGTTGAGTCGTTCTCAGGCTCAACTTTATTCCAAGGGTACATAATAAAACAAATTTTCACAGGCTTTGACTCGTAGCTAATTAACATTAAAGAGACGTAGAGTACAAAATAGTGCCCAAAGGTGCTGAGAAATATTTTTTATCGTCACGATAAAAATATCAAGAAGTGCTAATTTAGCTTTTATAATAAATAGTTAGCGCGTTTTTGCATCAAATAACATACCAATGCCCAGTGCGGCAATGAGCGTTGCACAACCGCGATTAAAATACTGCATAACAGACGTGCGCTTAAACCAATTTTGCAAAAACGCGCCCATTGCTGCATACATACTAACGGCAATTAATTCTAGTAATAAAAATAAGCCCCCTAATTGTATAAACTGCTCCCCCACCGCTTTAGATGGCTCAATAAATTGCGGTAAAAATGCCGTAAATATCAAAATAGCTTTAGGATTACCCAGTGCAAGCAAACACTCTTGCTTGGCTAGTTGAAACTTAGAAGCCTGCAAAAATTGACTTGATAAAGCGGTGTGAACTGGCGCGTGCCAAAGCTTAATTGCCAGCCAAAATAAGTAACCAGCACCTAATAACTTTATAGCAAAAAATAGCCATTGTGAGGTAAGTAGCACCACAGCCAATCCACTTGCGGCCAACGTTATCATAATCACAAATGCCAATAGCCGCCCAAAGCCCCCAACTATTGCACTACTAAAGCCATAACGCTGCGCATTATTGAATGCCAACAAATTGTTTGGTCCCGGAGCCATATTCAAGGCAAAACAGGCTGGTATAAAAAGTAGTAAAGTAGAGAGACTCACAGTAAATTCCTTATTCGTTATGCAGTGCTTATATTGCAAAATGTAACATTTATCCAAACTTGCGGTTAAGTTAAACAAAAGCTAAGGTCGAGAAAAAGATAAATACATTTCAACCAATTAACCTGAGATTAAGGCATTTTTTTATTATACTTGCTGACCAAAATTGATGAAAATAATAAAAAGAAGGAACGATATGCGCACCACATTAGTTAGTGCCTTGACTTTGCTGGCAGCAAGTATGAATAGCTTTGCAATCACCACAATAAATGATGACACGCGTCAACGTCAGATCCCCATCGCAGTGTCTCAACCAATAAAACACCAAGCATGTACCACCGGTAAACAGTGTAGTGTCGCTTTTATAAACGCAGGGTATGGCGTTGAACATACAAAGTACCAATTCATTTCTAATAAGCTTAATGAGCTAGGATACCTAAGTGTCGCGATTGGTCATGAACTCCCCAGCGATCCACCATTATCTATCTCTGGCAACTTGTTCAAAACTCGACAAGAAAACTGGCAACGCGGCGCAAAAACAGTTCAAGTGGTACGTGAACATTTAGCAAAGCACTATCCAAATTACGACTTTAACAAACTAATGCTACTTGGGCACTCTAATGGCGGTGACATATCATCACTACTAGCAAGCCAAGGCATTACTTTTATCAGCGATATTATTACCCTCGATCACCGCAGAGTACCATTACCTAGAACCAAAAACATTCGCGTGCTGTCTATTCGTGCTAGCGACTTTGCTGCTGACTCGGGGGTTTTACCAACCAAGCAAGAACAAAAAAGCCAAGGCAGCTGCGTGGTAAAAATAGCTAAGTCTAAACACAACGATATGAGTGATTACGGCCCTGATTGGCTTAAACGCCGTATTACATTGTTAGTTGAAAAGCATATTAAAGGTGCAACATGTAGCACCTTAAAAGCCATAAGCTAAAAAAGGGCCTTCCGGCCCTTTAATTTTCCTAGTTCAACCGTTAATCAAGTAAAGTTAATTTGCTTACGTTGCGCACACCAGCATGATTCATATAATCATTCTTAATACCTTCAACACGTAAACGCTTTCCTAATACACTTGGGCTTAATTGCGGGCTAAATGCACCGCGTTGTGATGACTCAAGCTTAATGTACAGCGTATCAGCGCTATTATTATCATCACTTAGTACTAATGCATATTTGCCGTTAATTGCCGAGGTGATAACCCCAGCAACAACCACGGCTTGCCCATTGTTCATTGCCAAGACATCGCTAACTGATAGGTCAGTACTTGGATCTGGCTGTGTCGTTGTGCCGCCATCAAGTACTTCAATAGAGTTTACTTGACGTACACCCGGTGCACTCATGTAACTATCTCGAACACCTTTGATAAGTAACTGAGCATCTAAAATTGATGGGTTTAATTGTGGGCTAAATGCACTGCGCTGAGATTTTTCAAGCTTCACGTTAATGGTAAAACTTGCATCATTGCTATCTTCTAGTACCAAAGCATAAATGTTATTAAGTGCCGATTTAACACGTCCCGTTAATTCAATACTTTCGCCTTGTGCGGTTGCTAATGCTTGCTCTACCGAAAGCGCCGTAGGGGCAATTTGAATATCACTTACATAACGTAAACCCGGCTCGCCCATATAGCTATTACGCTTGCCAGTAACAATGATATTCTGGTTTAAAATACTAGGGTTTAACTGTGGATTGAAGTCGCTGCGCTGAGCGCTTTCAAGCTTGACATAAATGTGGCTCGAAGGGTTATTTAAGTCGGTTAAGTCTAAACCATAAATGCCATTTACCGCCGCAGTTACTTTACCAATAACCACCAGCTCAGTGCCTTGTGATGCTGCTAACGCTTGCTCTACAGAAACAGTATTACCCGGTGTTGGTGTAGGGTCTGGATCCGGGTCTGGGTTAGTTTGCCCATCACCATATGGTGCATTAAACGAGTTGTTTTTATAGGTATCTGTATCCCACGCATTAAAGCCACTTGCAGGCGTGCCCCAAGGCTGGCCATTGTTAGGATCTGTGTATTCTTGAACTGCCATTGGCGTTGGCGTTGCAACCCCACTCACTCGGCTATTTGTACCGTCAAAATACTGGTAACTCTCTGGTGTGGCTAGCCAATTTATAATATTTACCGCTAAAACAGCAGCATTTCCCGAATCAGTCCATCCAGGATAAGTTTTTTTAGTATTGGCATTATCTTGACGACGATATTTAGGGGTTGCGTCTTCAATGGGTGAAGAGTCACCAATAAATGCCGCTTTACCTGCACCCGACTTTGCAATTGCCGCATAAGGGCCTTCTGCAGCGCCACCAAAGTATAAACCTTGGTCTTTTGCATGTCGCCATTTTACAGGGGTGTCAGACTCAGAGAAGTACACCAAGCCTTTTGCTTTTTGTGGGTCAACAACTGCTAAAGTCGCACCTGCCGCCATTAAAATTGGCTGCACACCTTGGGTGATCCCTTCAGTTTTATTGCTCGCAACAACGCCGCTCACACCTTGCTTGTAATCTACTCCGTTAAAGCGAAAGCGAATACCAAAGTTTTCAACTAACCAGCCCGCATTAGCACTTTTAGGGTTACGCCAATCACCGTAAGCGCCACCCATGTTGTATTTACTTAAATCTGAGCGGTTATAACCGTTAAATACTTCTGTTGCATCCCAAGTATTTAAGTTACGGTCAGCATCATAGTGATCGGCCACAAAGAATATACCTTTACCCGCAGCAACAAACTGCTCAAGCGCCGCTTGTTCGCTTAACGTAAAAGGACGGTTAGTTTCGGCCAATACAAATACATCAGCGTCTTTAATAGCGTTATAAGTAATGATTGCTTCATTTTGATTTGCACCATTAACACGGTCGTCAAAAAAGCGAATGCGGCCATCATTGTTTAAATCAACACCACGGTATTCTTTTACCGTATAACCTTCTTGTACTAAAGCATCTGCAAAATCAGAAAATGCACCATCAATTACCCAATCAGCATTACCTTCAACACCGCCGTGCGATACATCAAAATAAACTGTTTTACCATTATTATTGCTCGCCGTTGGCGTTTTAACTGGTGCGACATTGTTCCAACTGTAAGCATCAGCAGCATATGCTGAGCCGCAGGCTATGCTTGTGCCAATAAGCAAAGCAAGCGCGCTATTCCTATACATAGGTTTCATTCTAAAGTTCCCGTTATTGTTTGAAGTTCCTATCACTTTGCAAAGCAAAGACTGCAGCTAGGGTTAGGTTAAACAGCCCCTAACAATGAGGCTGTTTTTATGCGCTGATAAGCACAAATTACTGAGGTTGAGTTAAATCCAGTTGGTAAATAGCAAAGCCGTCTTCGTTAACTTCTGTGGTCGGCAAAATATGACTAAATTGCTCACTATATGCTTTTGCATCATCACTATTTGCACTGGTGAATTGAATTTGTACATTCGCAACAGGTGCAAATGACCAGTTCATATCTGCTGCTGGGTTAAGGCCTTGGCCATTGTTTTTACTGCTTTGATGAGCAATATAATCAGCAACAACTTGGCGGTTCTCATCTGGTGAATCAACCACTATTTTATCTGCACCAATGGCTGGAAAGTTGCCGCCACCAGAAGCGCGATAATTATTGGTTGCAACTAAAAACTGCTGCTGCGCATCTACTGGCTGACCTTGATAGGTCAATGCAACAATACGCTGACCATCAGATACTTTTTCCCCATTTGCGTTGTATCTTGCAGGTTGAGTCACATCAACTTGATACGTTACACCATCTAACACATCAAAGTTATATGATGGAAAGTCAGAATTAATCAGCATTTGAACGTCTGTACTGGCAGTATCAATTTGCATAAATTGACCGGCAGACATTTCTAGCCATTCTTTAACCTGTGCGCCAGAAAGCTTCAATACTTTTAATACATTAGGGTATATATATAAGTCAGCAACATTTCGATATGCAATATCCCCCTTTGCAATTGAGGTATAATCATCAGCACCGCCACGACCCGCTCTAAATGGTGCGCCTGCAGATAAAATAGGCAAGCCATCCAGTTCAGTACCCTGTACAATTTTTTGTGTGTACCAAGTTTGCGCATCAGTCACTATTTGAATAGACGGGTCATCATTAACCAAAGCAAAATAGCTATTTACTGGGCTTGTGATTTTTGCAAATGGGGCATTAACCCATTCACGTGTATCTTGGTGGGCTTGTGTTACTGCCGACTCTACTTGTGCGTCGTTTTCAACAAGTGCAGTGGTTACACGGTTTGCATCAGTTTCATAAATAGCTTGCAATGTAGACTGTGAATCACTGACCTGCCAATCACCCGATGTGTACTCTAAAGTTAGGTCAATCACACCTAAGTGATTACCCCAAAAGCCTGGCATAACTGCCGCTACGCCATTAACAGTACCCTTTTCAACATCTACGCCATGCTCTGCCAAACCTTCATAACGAGGACCTGGGAAGTTCGCATGAGCATGCCCAAACATAATGGCATCAATGCCTTCAACTTTAGACAAGTAATAACTGGCATTTTCTGCTAAGGGTTTTTTAGCGCTTACTTCTAATCCAGAATGAGGAATGGCAACAATTAAATCAGCGCCTTCTTCTTTCATCTTTGGTACATAGAGATTAGCCATTTCAATAATATCTTTGGCAATCACTTTGCCTTCAAGATTCGCTTTATCCCATTGCATAATTTGTGGTGGTACAAAACCAATAAAGCCAACCTTAATGACATGCTCCGTGTCATCAGTATCTTTAAAGGTTTTTTCTTGGATCACATAAGGTGAAAATAAAGGCTCATCGTTGCTGGCATCATCATCGCCATCATCTTTAAATACATTGGCCGAAATATAAGGAAAGTTCGCATCATCAATTGCTTCGTCTAAAAACTCTAACCCAAAGTTAAATTCATGATTACCAATATTCGCTACATCATAATCCAATGTATTCATTGCTGCATACACAGGATGTACTTCACCATCCGCTAAGTTTTTAATCTTAGCCATATAGTCGCCCAACGGGCTGCCTTGAATTAAATCTCCGTTATCTACCAATACTGAGTTGGTTGCCTGTTCGCGCGCTTGGCGGATCAAAGCAGCCGTTTTTACCAGACCCACTTTATCGTCTTGTTTATCTGCAAAGTAGTTAAAGTTCAGTAGATTGGCATGCAAATCTGTGGTCTCTAACAAGCGAACTTCTATTTTGGTTCCGTCACTCACTACTTTTGCTTGGGGAACTTCAACTTTTTTAACCTGTTGTTTATTGTCTGAGTCTGAACAGCCAGCGAATAATGCGCTTGAGCCACACAATATTGCTAATGGTAGTAACTTTGTTTTCATGATCCGTGCTCTTTGTTTATCTAAAATAGAGCAAGTACTATAGAGATAAAAAAAGACAATTAAGCGAATTATTCATGGCAAATTAATGCCATTTATATGACTTTTGGGTACATTAATATTGTGAACTTTAGTATAAAACACCAACAAATTTGGCTATGGATTTCTTTTTATTCCCTAACGCGATACACTACAGAGCATATTCATTAAAAAAATCAGAAATAAAAAAGGATATTTAAATGAGCAACTTACCACCAAGCCAGTGGTTATATATCCCAAAACCCAATCCGCAAGCGACTTTGAAACTAATCTGCTTTCCTTATGCTGGAGGAAGTGCAAGATCATTTAGCGATTGGCAAAACACCCTGCCGCATTATGTAGAGCTGATTATGATCTCTATGCCCGGACGTGGCAGCCGCTTTAGTGAGCCACCTGCAGATTGTATGGATACCTTAACAAACACGCTCCTTGATGAATTAACGCCACATTTAAACGCCGATACCATTTTTTATGGTCATAGCCTAGGTGCCAGAGTTGCCTTTGAGATACAGTTAAAAATAAAAAAACGTGGCCAACAAGGACCCTGTCATTTCATTGCCTCAGGCAGTGCAAACCCAGGCAAAGACCGCAGTGACAAGAACGTTTATTTGTTAAATGATGCCGACTTTATTGAAGAGTTAAAAAGTCTTAATGGTACGCCTCCCGCTGTTTTAGAAAATGAAGAATTGATGGCGCTATTCATGCCTGTGTTACGCGCAGATTTTAAACTTGCTGACACCTACAGGTACACAGGGACAGAGCAATTATCATGTAATATCAGTGTATTTGCGGGTAAAAAAGATGAAATAACCGAGCAAGAACAGCTTGATTGGCAAAATTACTTTTCGAGTAACTTTTCATTTGAATATTTTGAAGGCGACCACTTCTTTATCGATAGTCATAACGAACAAGTTGGCCAAGCAGTAAATAATATCATTGCACAAATACACAATGATATTATGTTAACTCAGGTAGGCTAACTACAATAGTATGAATATCTAATTGATATTTTATCGCTTTAGATTAGAGATTATTGGACATGGTGCAACTTTATTAATAGCTACACCATAAGTAAGCACTAATATACATCTATCTAAATTTGACCAATCGACTTTAATAGTACCTGAGCTTGTTGATTATCAGGGTGTGATTTAATCACACCTTCAACAAGCGCTTTTGCTTGATGATGCTTATTTTGTTGTATGTAACCCTGCGCTAAGCTCAAATCAAGCATTGGATGATTAACTTGCTTTTGAGTCAGCTCCAGTAATACAACGGCACCACTTACAACTTTTTCGTCTTGCGTATGCTTAAGCTGATAAACCCCCGACATAGCCATTAACATAACATCATAATCTTGCGCATGCTGCTGGTATGTCGATACCGCTTGATTATCACCTGCCATCACTTTTTTCACCAAGGCCATCGTTTTATCATCTTTATTAGGTGCTAAATCCACCGGCTTAATTCCAAGTGCCTTTACCACTTCTGTGGCGGTTTGGGCAGTTGAGAATGGGTTTTGTCCAGTTATAAGGTTGCCATCTTTTTCAACATGGCTCAGCATCATTCCTGCATGCTCAAACTGAGCACCTCGCTCTTTAAGTTTATCCTCTAGTAAAAAATCAAAATGTGGCCGCCATTTTTTACCAAATGCTATTTCTTCTTGGTTAGTAAACCCATTTACTCGTTTGTTATCTACTAAGTATTGCCCATTACTGAGTTTTACATTAACCAAAGCTGCTGGACCATGACATACCGCTGAGATCACACCCTGCTGCTGATAAACTTGAGCGATAAGCTTTTGTAGAGGTTTGTGCTTATATAAATCAAACATCGGCCCTTTTCCGCCAACAACAAACACTGCATCAACGTTCTGTGCATCTAGTGCGCTAATTTTATAGGTGGTATTAAGTGCCGTAACGGCATGTGTATCTTGCAAAAAAGCTTGGTTGTAAGGTTTTTGACTATCATATTTATCTGCAACAGGTTTGCCGCCCGCTGGGCTTGCAAAAGTAACATCTAAGCCATTTGCTTTAAAAACACGATATGCCTTTGCTAGCTCATCAAACTCATAGCCCGGCTGGCTAAGTTCGCCATCAGCTGACAATTGACCATGGCTACTGAGTACCATCACTACATTGGGATTATCACCCGCATAAACCGTAAAGCTGGCCGCCGCTAAAAATATAGGTAAGATCATTTTGAACATAACTTGTTTCCTTTAACTTTTAGGTGTCTCTCAAGGCTAAAGAAAGTGATGTGAAGCAACTGTGAAGAAACGCATAAAATACGTATTTCTA